>JAAZGC010000041.1 GCA_012511425.1 Clostridiales bacterium
AGCCGTTTTCCTTCATCTCGCGGATGGTTCTGTCGGTCTCGTTTTCTCCGCCGCCGTCGGTGTCGGGCTTGCGGGCTTCGGGGGTGTTTATCCGCGCCGAAGCGGGGAAGTCCTCGTGAAACTTCCGCTCGCAGTTGACCATCCGCCACTCCGCCCGCCCGTCGTCCATCATTCTGCGGAGGGTTTCGGCTTTGAAATCGGGTCGGACGGCGCGAAGCTCGGCGAGAGCTTCGTCAAATGAAAGGGTATATTCCCCCGGCAGCGTCTGCGCCAGAAACTTCTCGCAGAGCAGCGCGCGGCGGAGCGCGTCCGGAATCGGGCGGCCGAGATATTCGTCTATCAGCCGCAGCTCGTCCTCGAATCGCCCGGAGTATTTGAGCATCAGAATGTTTTCCGGCAGCGCATAGGCAAGCGCTTCGTATGGCAGCATACTGTCCTCCTGACGTGTTTTGCGGCGTTCAATTCGAACGCCGCATGGTTTATTGCCGATTAATTCTTCGATTTCAGCCAGCCTTTTGCGGCAAGCAGCTCGGCGGTTTCCACCGCGCCCCCTGCGGCGCCGCGCAGCGTGTTGTGCGAGATGCCGATGAATTTATAGTCAAAAATCGTATCGGGGCGGAGGCGGCCGGCGGTGATGCCCATTCCGCGGTAGATATCTCTGTCAAGTTTCGTCTGCGGGCGGTCGGGCTCGTCGAAATAGGTGATGAACCGTTCGGGCGCGTTCGGCAGTCCGAGGCGCTGCGGTTCGCCTTCGAAATTCCGCCATTCGGCGATTATCTGCTCCGCCGACGGCTTTTCTTCAAAGCTTACGAATACCGCCGCCATGTGGCCGTTTGTAACCGGAACCCGGATGCACTGCGCCGAGATTATCGGTTCTTTCGCCGTGATTATGCCGCTGTCGGTGAGCTTGCCCCAGATTTTGAGCGGTTCCTGCTCCGATTTTTCCTCCTCGCCGCCGATGTACGGGATGACGTTGTCGATCATCTCCGGCCACTCGGCGAAGGTCTTGCCTGCGCCGGATATCGCCTGATAGGTGGTGACGGCGACTTTCGTCGGGCGGTATTTGAGCAGCGGGGTCAGCATCGGGACATAGCTCTGTATCGAGCAGTTGGGCTTGGCGGCGACAAAGCCGTAATTTGTGCCGAGGCGCTTGCGCTGAAGCGGGATTGCGTCCATATGCTCCGGGTTGAGTTCGGGAATCATCATCGGGACGTCTGCCATCCAGCGGCAGGCCTTGTTGTTCGAGACGACCGGGCATTCCGCCTTCGCGTAGGCGGTCTCGAGGGCGACGGTTTCGTCGGCTTTCATATCGACGGCGCAGAAAACGAAATCGAGGTCTTTTGAAAACTCGTCGACGTCCGCCGCATTCGCAACTATCATGTCTTTGAATTGCGCGGGCATCTGCTCTTCGAGCTTCCAGCGGCCGTCGAGCGCCGCTTCATAGCTCTTGCCGGCCGAGCGGGCGGACGCGGCTAATTTTATCACGTCAAAATACGGATGATCGGCGAGCAGCGTCAAAAACCGCTGTCCGACCATTCCGGTCGCTCCGATTACTCCGACTTTAAGCTTCTTCGGTATTGCGTACATATAATTTATCCTCCGGGGGTATTTCACTTATAATCTCATCCCAATTGTATATTATATCATTTAAATGAAGTCTTGTCAATTGATAAGATGTTGCAAAGTAAAGGGCGGTGTGGTATAATAATAGGTGATTTAAACGAGCATTATTTGATAATCGAAAGAGGCAGACGATGAATATCGATATACCGCAGAAAAAAACCGGCGTTATGCTTTTGGTGGACGGGAACAGCCTTATAAACCGCGAGTTTTACGGCGTCCGCCCGCTTACGACGAAAAGCGGGATTACGACCAACGCGGTGTACGGCTATCTGAACGTGCTGGCGAAATATCTCGCCGACCTTTCCCCCGACCATGCCGCCGTCTGCTTCGACCTTCCCGCTCCGACCTTCCGCCACAAGCTGTACGACGGCTATAAAGCGGGGCGGCGGCCGATGCCTGACGAGCTTGCGGAGCAGTTTCCTTATGTCAAAAGGCTTACCCGTCTTCTGGGCATCCCGCTCGTCGAGCAGGAAGGCTGGGAGGCGGACGACGGCATCGGAACCCTTTCCCGCATCGGCTCCGAAGGCGGACTTCGCGTCTATATTCTGACCGGCGACCGCGATTCCTGGCAGCTTATCGACGATAATACAACGGTTATTTATGTCTCGAACAAAGGCCCCGAGGAAATCGGCCGCGCCGAATTTTTCGAAAGATGCGCCGTTCAGCCGGAGCAGTATGTCGATTTAAAGGCGGTAATGGGTGATTCCTCCGACAAAATCCCCGGCGTCAGGGGCGTCGGCGCCGCCACCGCGCCCTATCTCATCTCCGAATACAAGTCGCTTGACGGGCTTTACGAGGCGATATCCGACCCGGATTTTTCCGACCCGAAGATTACAAAATCGACGCTTACAAAACTCCGCGCCGGGCGGGATGACGCCTATCTTTCGTATGACCTTGCAAAGATTGACCGCGAAGCTCCCCTGGGACTTGAACTCGGCGATGTGGCGCGCGCTCCCGCCGACCGCAAAGGCTTGCTCGAATTCTGCACCGAGCTTGAGCTGAATCAGTTTATCAGCCGCTTCGGCCTGCTTGACGCGGTTCCCGAAACAAATGAGCCGACCGAAGATAAGGAATATATCCCGGTTCCGGAAGCCGAAGCTCCCGGGCGGTTCGCCGAACTTGATCCGAAAAAACTCTGCGGGCTTTGGTTTTCCGACGACGGACTGACCCTCTGCGCCGCAAATGATTCGGAGCGGCTGAAAGTCGAATTCTCCGAACCGGCCGGCATTTCGGCGATGAAGGATTTCCTCGAATCGGAACGCCGTTTCGCCGTCCACGATATAAAGAAGCTGCTGCATCGGTTCGCGCCTTACTGCATAAGGATAAACGCCAAATTCGACGTTATGCTCGCCGCCTATCTGCTCGATTCCTCCGACAGCGGAACCGACCTTTCAAAACTCATCGGCGCTCATCTGGGCGTGCCGCACAAAGGGGAGGACGCGGCGGCGGAGATACTTAAACTGGCGGAGAAGCAGGGGCGGCGGATGCGCGAGGAGGGAAGTTACGGGCTTTATTTTGAAATAGAATTTCCGCTCGCCTATCTGCTTTTCGATATGGAAACGGCGGGCTTCAGGGTGGATACCGCCGGACTTGCCGAATATTCGGAAAAGCTGGGCGCGCTGGCGGCGGTTTATGAAGAAAATATCCAACTGATGGCGGGGCGGGAGTTCAACCCGAATTCGCCGAAACAATTGGGCGAGACGCTGTTCGAGCATATGAAGCTGCCGCCTCCGCGCGGCGCGAAGACAAAAACCGGGTGGTCGACCGCCGTCGATGTGCTTGAAAAATTAGCCGATTATCACCCGATAATTGACACGGTGTTTGATTACCGCCGCGTAACAAAGCTGAAATCCACCTACTGCGACGGGCTTTACAACGTCGCCGATGAAAACGGCCTTGTCCACACCAATTTCAATCAGACGGTCACGGCGACCGGCAGACTTTCTTCAACCGAACCGAACCTCCAGAACATCCCGATAAAAACCGAACAGGGGCGGCAGCTGCGAAAGTTCTTCACCGCCCGCCGCAAGGACAGGGTTTTGGTCGACGCCGACTATTCGCAGATTGAGCTGCGGCTGCTGGCGCATATCGCGGACGACCCGGTGATGATTGCGGCGTTCAACTCCGGCGCCGATATACACGCGTCGACGGCAAGCCAGGTGTTCGGAGTGCCGCTGTCCGCCGTTACGCCGGAGCTGCGCAAGCGGGCGAAGGCGGTCAATTTCGGCATCGTCTACGGCATCGGAGGGCATTCTCTCGGCGACGATCTCGGCGTCTCCTTCCGCGAGGCGAGCAATTATATCAAGCGCTACCTTGCGACTTTCGCCGGCGTTGACAGATACATGAAGGCGATAGTCGAGCAGGCGAAGGAGATCGGGTATGTCGAGACGCTGTTCGGCCGCCGCCGGTATATCCCGGAGCTGAGAAGCCCGAAATTCCCGCTCCGCAAATTCGGCGAGCGGGTTGCGATGAACAGTCCCATCCAAGGGACCGCCGCCGACATAATCAAGCTTGCGATGGTGAAAACGGCGGACGCGCTGAAAAAGAGCGGACTTGACGCCGAGCTTATCCTGCAGGTGCATGACGAACTTATCGTCGAGTGCGCCGAGTGCGATGCGGAGGATGTAAAAAAACTGCTCAAAGACTGCATGGAAAACGCCGTCGAGCTGAAAGTCCCGCTGACGACCGATATTTCGGTGGGATACAGCTGGCTTGAAGAGGCGGACAAATAAACCAAGCGGAATTGCCGCAAAAAGGGGAAGGATGGCATTAAGCCTTACCGCCGCTTCTTTTCAGCGGTTTTTCGATATTTTGCCGGTATCTGCCGGTTAATCAAAAAAGGAAGGTGCAATTTATGGCAAAGCTGCGCGAACATATCTGGCTCTGGGGGGCATCCCGAGGGCCGCTACAATAACATTGAGGGAAATCCCCGGGAATCCCGCATGACGCCCTTCGAGGGCATCTGCTATCTCGGCGGACGGAATTTGTTCATGGTGCCGGTCGGAGTAAATGTCAATCGCCGCCAGTACAATAAATCCTTCCGTCCGCTCAGGGAGGTCGGATGGGAGATTTGCAATGCGGGAATCGATCCCGATGTCGTAAATCAGCTGATAGAAGAATCCAAAG
>JAAZGC010000327.1 GCA_012511425.1 Clostridiales bacterium
AATTAACGGTCAGAAGATTCATCAGATACCCCGAAGTCATCGGAGTTCCGAAGAAGTCCATTCTGTTGATGACTGCATCGAATTCATCCGAGCCGGCAGTAACCGCTTTCTGGATGGTTTTAGTTATGGCATCCGTATCTCCGCCCCAGATCGGAGTTATTTTTACGTTAAGCAGTTCTTCGGTATTTCGGTTACGCTTTATTATGGCGTCATTCATAACATCGCCGGTTTCAGTTTCAGCCCAGATTTCGTTTACTTCGTTACCGAGCTGGTAATAGAAATGCTTTCCGATTGAAGGCGAAAGGATGCGCATTTCCTTTCCGCCGTAATCGTTTGAAGCATAACGCTCTCTGATTATATCATCGGCGGTGAGTTCTTTTGCTTCGGTTGTGGTTTCGACTTGTTCTGCCTGTGTGTCTTCAGCTTCGGGCCGGTTATCGGTGTCGGCTTTATTTCCGCAGCCGACTGTTAACCCCGTAATCATAAGAACAGCCAGGATAACGGTGACGAGCTTTAAAAGCAAGTTTTTCATTTGATTCCACCTCTTTTTAGTCTTTTAATCCGGTAAGTAGTCTGAATTGACGGTGATTTTTGCGAGTTTGACACGCGATTCGTCAGCTTTCAATACGGTCGCACTTATCCCCTCCTCTTCCACTGTATCTCCGATTTTCGGGATGTTTCCCGAGAGTTCGGTAATCCATCCGCTTAATGTAGTCTGAGTTGTTCTGACTCCGTGGAGCTTAGGATTATATACATTACGCAGTAGGGCAAAAAGTTCGTTCATTGTTATGTCTCCGCGCAGTATATATTCGGCTCCGTCTTTGGTTTCGGTGTGTTTGAGGATATTGTGCTGTTCAGGGTTATCCCGCTCATCGTATATTTCACCTACGATCTGTTCGATGAGGTCTTCTGCTGTTACAACACCGGTAATACCTCCGAATTCATCGACAACCAACGCCATTTCTTCCAGTGTCAGCTTCATCTGAGATGCTACCGAGCTGACTGGTTTGTTTTCGAATACCAAAAGCGGTTTCGTAAGAAGTTTCAGAAAAGATTCCTCGCTGAGGTTATCGATGCCGCCGCATCTTAATACTTCTTTCATGAATTCTCTTACCGAGAGTATTCCTAAAATGTTGTCGGGAGTATCTCTGTAAACCGGTATTCTTGAGTGGCATCTTAAAAGATACGAGTTCTCGTTAAGAAGAGATTTGACGCCATCTCCGATATCAAAGGATTCAACATCAACTCTTGCGACCATTATGTCGCGTATCTTAAGGTTGTCGTTCGAGAAACTGATCATTCCCCGGAGCAGCTCACCGTCATCGCTTGTGATGATGCCGTCTCTCTCGCATTCGTTTACAAGAATGGTGAGCTCTTCGCGGGTTACTGAGGGTTTGTCTCTGTTTTCGGGTGTCCACAACGGTGAAAGCCAGTTTATAATAGCGTCGGAAATTTTTACCACGGGAGAAAAGAGTTTTGTAAAGAATAATATCGGTTTAGCGGCGAAAAGAACCATATTGTCTGCGTTGCGGTTGAATATGACTTTGGGCATTATTTCACCGAAAATAAGGAGGGCAATGGTTATAATCACACCCGCAATCGTCTGTGCGCCGGAAGGATTTTCCGGTGATAGAGTTACTGCAAGAACCGTTGCCGCTGAAGAAGCCGAAATGTTTACAAGCTCATTTCCGGCGAGTATTGCGGAGAGGCTTGCGGTAAAATGGTTTGATATATAGAGAGCTTTTTTCGCGTTATTGTTTCCCGATTCCGCAGCCATCAGCAGTCTCTGCTTGTTACATTTTGCAAATGCTATTTCAGAACCTGAAAAGAATGCTGAGAAACTGAGAAGGACAATAATCAAAAGAGGTATAAAGATTACAGTCATGGTGCCGCCTTCTCAATCTTGCCTTTTGCAGTCGTTTCATTAGCTTGGAAAAGCCCTCTAAGTAAATCATCCATGGTAGCAAGTCCGACTGTTTTGCCGGTTTTATCGGTTATGACAGCCATATGGGTTCGCTGGTTAACCATTTCATCGAAAAGATTCTTCAGCCTTGAATCAGATCGAATTTGAAGCGAAGGGCGTGATAAAGATTTTAAATTTAACTGACTACCGTGCACAAGTTGCTCGAGCACATCTGATGTATTGATTATTCCTATAATGTTATCAAGCCCGCCTTTACAAAGCGGGTGTCGCGTATGGTCGTCCGTCAGCATTTTTTCCTTTATATACTCATTTGTGAAGCCGGCATATTCTATATCAATATAATCGATGTTTTTTCTAGGTACCATTATTTCATTAACACGAAGATCATTAAAAGAAGAGGCGGATTTTATCAGTTTGCTTTCATAAAAATCAATGGCGCCTGATTCGAGCGCGGTATCGACCGCTCGGATAAATTCGCTTGTGGTAATCTCAGGCTGCTTTTCCCCGCCTCCCATCAAACGGCTGATTAAACCGGTCAAAAGCTGGAATGCTTTGATTACCGGAAACATAAGGTGCATCAGCGCAAACAGAACATGGCAGAAGCTGAGAGCAAGCTTATCGGCATTTACATGCGCAATATTTTTTGGAATTGTTCCGTCGAATATAAAAACGATTAAAGTAATAATCAGTGACGATATAAGCGATGCGTATCCGCTGAGCGCCGGAATTGATTTTAACAGATCTATCGCAAGTACCGTAGCCACCGATGACATTATTACATTAAGTATATTGAAACCGACAAGCAAAGTAACCAATGCACCGTCAAATTCCTTGAGAATCCGATATACTTTTAATGCCCTTCTGTCACCGTCATCTGCCATTGTTTTCATTCGTATGCGGTTGCAGTAGGAATACGCAGTCTCTGCCGCGGCAAAAAATGCCGCGACAAAGACTAAAATTATAATAAGAATAAACCGGGGGATTATGTCACCTGACATTTTTTCACCTTTTTATTTTGCCGGATCATCTTCCGAACGAACAACTGCAATTCCCAAATCGTCAAGCGATTGAGCGTCAGCTAATCCGGGAGATTCCGACATAGGCTCGGAGGCATTCTGCATCTTCGGGAATGCGATAACATCACGGATGTCGTCAAGCTCAAGCAGAAGAGTGACAAGCCGGTCAAGGCCGAAAGCCATGCCGCCGTGCGGCGGAGCGCCGTATTTATAAGCGTCCATAAGGAATCCGAATTTTACGCGGGCTATTTCTTTCGGAATTCCGATTATTCCGAGTATCTTCTCCTGAAGTTCGGGATGATTGATTCGCATAGAACCGCCGCCGGCTTCCATTCCGTTGATAACGATATCGAAAGCGGTGGAATTTACTCTGCGCGGCTCGTTATCAAGATATTTAATATCTTCGACAACCGGAATTGTAAAAGGGTTGTGAGCGGCGAAAAGTTCACCCGTCTCATCGTCGTATTCAAAGAGCGGGAAGTCTGTTACCCAGAGCATACGGTATTCGTCTTTTTTAACAAGACCGAGTTTCCTTGCCATATGGCATCTGAGTGCGCCCAATGTGTCACAGACAACCTTTTCTCGGTCGGCTACGATAAGAATAAGGTCTCCGTCTTCAAAATCCACGGCTTTTTTAATTGCTTCGTTTTCGGTGTCGCTGAGAAATTTGGCGTAAGATGAACTGATTTCGCCACCTACGCTCTTATACCAGGCCACACCTTTCGCTTTATAGGAAGCTGCGAAATGAGCGAGAGCATCGATTTCTTTACGGCTGAATTGCGCACCGCCTTTAACGTTGATAGCTCGTACAATCCCACCGGTTGCAATCGCTCCGGCGAAGACTTTGAAGCCGCAGTTTTTCAGGAGCTCGGAAAGGTCGACAATCTCCATCTCAAATCGGAGGTCCGGCTTATCGGAGCCGTAGCGGCGCATGGCTTCCTCGTATTTCATCCGCCGAAGCGGGAGTTTAACTTCAATACCCTTGACTTCACGGAAAATATACTGTATGAATTTCTCGTTGAGCGTCATTATATCGTCTTCGGATACAAATGACATCTCAAGGTCAATCTGAGTAAATTCCGGCTGGCGGTCTGCGCGGAGGTCTTCATCCCGGAAGCATCTTGCAATCTGGATATAACGGTCGAAGCCGGAAAGCATCAGAAGCTGCTTGTATATCTGCGGCGATTGAGGAAGTGCATAGAATTTACCGTTGTGAACGCGGCTCGGAACAAGATAGTCTCTCGCTCCTTCCGGAGTGGGTTTGACGAGGTTCGGTGTCTCGATCTCGATAAATCCGTTTTCTGCGTAAAAATCTCGGGTAAGTTTCGCTATTCGGCTGCGCATCAAGAGATTTCGGTTGACGTCCGGACGGCGAAGATCAAGGTAGCGGTATTTCATCCTGACATCGGTTCGGACATCGCTGTTTTCAACAATTTCAAACGGAGGAGTTTCGGCAGCGCCCAATACCTTGAATGATGAAACTGCGATTTCGATTTCTCCGGTCGGGATGTTTTTATTAATCGCTCCCTCTCCCCGGCTGCGAACTACTCCGTGAGCGCAGAGCACATACTCGGAACGCGTCTGGAATGCTTTGTCGAAGATTTCTTTATTTGTGTTTTCGTCGAAAGCAAGCTGGACGATGCCGGTGCGGTCGCGGAGATCTATGAAGATAAGAGAACCCAAGTCTCTCTGACGCTGTACCCAGCCCATTACTACGGCTTCGGTACCGATATCCGCTTTGGTAAATTCACCGCAGTATTTTGTTCTTTTATCGTTTTTAGCTAAAAATTCTGCCATAACATAATTCCTTCTTTATTATTACTATAAGTCTCCGAATGTTGCCATAGCCGTATTATGCAGCTGCCTTCGGAAACGGAAAAGTCTGTCGCTTTCTCTTGTAAAGTGTATCCTGTTGCATAGAAATACGGTATATATCTCGGTCAAATTATCCACATATATCGACGGACCGGTAAAGCCGTTATGGCCGTATGATCCGACAGAATAAAGATCTCCCATCGCGGAAAATTCATCTTTCCCGAGCAGCTGAAAACCCCAGCCTCGGTTCATATCTCCGTCCATCATACCCTCTGTGCGGTTCTGCAGCGCTGCTTCAAATGTCGAGGGGGACAATAAACCTTTACCTCTCTTTGAGAGCATCGAGGCGAAACGGATCATATCCGGTGCGTTGGAAAAGATACCTGCGTTGCCGGAGATTCCGCCGAGTGAACGGGCGTTTTCGTCATGAACCACACCGCAGATATATTTTCCGGATTCCCTGTCGTATTCGGTCGGTGCGATAGAATCGGGCGAATAATCGCGCTCAAGTGGATTGTAACAGGTGTCGGAAAGACCGAGCGGTTTGAAGACATATTTTTCTGCAAGTATATCAAGGCGGTCTCCGCCGATGAGTTCGAGTATTTTTGCAAGCAGTATGAAGCCCATGCAGGAATAAACGCATTGTTCTCCTGTTTTATATGCCAAAGGATGTGCGAGTATTTTAGATACCGCCATGTCGGCACCGCCTTCGATTTCGTCAAGCCGAAAATAAGCAGGAATACCGCTTGTGTGCGTCATGAGCCGTCCTATGGTAATATAACGCTTATCTTCGGGGGCATCGAAATACATTCCGACGGTATCACGCATGGTAATCTTTCCCTCTTCAAGAAATCTCAGTGCTATCATCGAAGTTGAAATTATCTTGGAGCATGAAGCCATATCCCATAAGACATTGAAATCGACCGGAATAATGCCTTCGTTTTTTTCGGGAATCGTATTGAAGTCAGGAGAATCATCGCTAAAATACCTTGAATAACCGATGGTATTTTTATAAAACACCTCGTCTCCGCGTCCGATAACGCAGACGGCTCCCGGGAAAGTGCGGCGGGAATATGCTTCGCCGATGAGTTTATCTAATTTTTTGGTTCTGTCAGACAATGACCGGTCAATG
>JAAZGC010000328.1 GCA_012511425.1 Clostridiales bacterium
GAGGTAGCCCTGAGCGCAGATGATGACGGTGTCTTTGTCAACTGCGAAGTTGCCGAACTTGGTGGCAACGCCCTTGGCGTTATCATAGTAGTAATCGGCAACGGAGGATTCCGGTTTGCCTGTAGCGGGATTGATGCTGAGGGTGACATACTTCTGAGCGTCGTTGTAAACTACGCCGTTGGTGAAGTTGAGACCGAGCTTATCCATATTGCTGTATTCAGCATAGTAGGAGAAGTCCTGATCCTTGATATATGTCAGGTGATACATGCCGAGAGCGTCTTTGGTCGCGGTGAAGAGATCGCCGGGGCCATAGCTGTTGGCATACATACCGCCGGTTACGTTGGTGTAGCCGTCGATGGAAGCGATGGAGATAACGGAAGCTTCGGGGCTGTTAACGAACGCAAGAACGTTGGCAGCGCCGGTGGTGTTAAGGGAGTTGATGTGGCTCTTGAATACTACATAGCCGACATCTGTGCCATAGTCGATGAAGCGGAGTACTGCAGAGTACTTCTCATCGAGAATGTAGTTGACGGTGCGTCCCTTAAGGGTGTCGAGGTCAGACTTGTTGGCAACAACGGAGTTGTAGTTACCGCCCGGGAGGTAGTCTACGCCCATAGCGTAGGTCGAGCCGGTGATGTTGCCCTGGTTGTAGCCGAAGTATACCTGGTCGAAGGTTACGGTCTTGGCCGGCTTGTTAACGGTGGAAACGTAGCCGATCTTGACTTCGTAGGTCTTCTTGAGGAGGAAGATGTCGAGTTTGGCGTTGTAAGCATAGAGAGCATACTGGCCGAGAACGTCGGTGGCGGGATCAAGTACATAATCTTCGCCTGCGAAGTACTTATCAACATCGATATAAGCGGTGGTGGTGTATGCTTTGCCCGGATTCAGGTAGGTGCCGTCAACGGTAAGCTGAACCTTGTCGTCTTTCTCGGTTGCAGCTACCTTACCGAAGGAATAGTATACATAGATGCCGCGGTCGTAATCGCCGTTCGAATCATCGTCAAAGAGGATGGTGTCGGAGTAGGCGTTGCGCAGGGTGATCTGGGTATAGGTATCGGTGATAGCCTGGTAAATGGTTATCGTCGAGGGCGGGAACACCTTGAAGTAAGCCTTCGCAGCAGCTGCCCAGTCGTCGGCGGTCGGGTCTACATAAACGTCAGTGGAACCGACGGTCTTCTTAACCATGTAAACGCCGGTCGGAACGGTGCTCGAGATACCGGAGATTGCATAAGGAATGTAGTTAAGAAGGATTTCGCCCTTATCGTCAACGATGTTGAGGCTGAGGTCGCGGAGGTAAGCGGATCCGCCGATAGCGGTGTCGTCGCCCTGGAAGGTGTAGATTATTGCCTCATAGTCGCTGGTGGTCCAGGTGCCCTGGCCGCTGAACAGCGAAGAATAAGACTTAACAGCCTTGTAGGCGTCGGAGTTGATGGTAAGGTCTTTGCGAGCCAAATCGGTGCCGCCGATGAAGCCGTCCTGGTCAACTACTACAGCGTCGTTTTCCTTTGCATAAAGGACGGTCGCATAGTCGTTAACGGTAACAACATCATAGGAATAGCCGATCTTCAGAGAAGCCGCAACGTCATCATCGCCGAGGGTTCCGAAGGCGGAACGGGGCAGATAATAGGTCGGGGTTGTCTGAACGGTGCCGTCGTCATTGAGAAGGTTGAAGCTGACATAGGAGTCGCCGCCGGCAGCCTTCTTGGTGGTGGGCATAGCAGCGTCGGTGAACATATTGCCGCGGGTGGTGCCGGTGATAACAACGGTATCCATAACGAGGTTGAATTTGGCCTCGCCGAAAGTGGTGCCGTTAGCTCTCGGAGCGAACAGAGCGTTGTAAAGGATTACGACGATCTCTTCACGAGTGGCTTTTTCTTCGTTGTTATAGTCGGCGCGGAGTCCGTCGTCAAGACCAAGCTTTATAGCTTTGTCGACATAGGACCACGGATAGTTGGCATCCATCGAAGCGGAGCCGTAGCCGAGCATACGAACGACCATGGTGAAAGCATCCTGGAATATGATGCCGTCTTCCGGGCCGAACTCGGATTCGGAGTAGCCGAGGATAATGCCGTTTTCTACGCCATAGGAAATGGAGCCGTAGAACTGGTCAGGATTGATGTCCTGGAAGGTGGTATAGTTGGTGGTTTCGTACCAGTTAACGTACGCATCATCAACTTTACCGGTCATGATCTTTGCAATCCAGAGGGCCATGTGCCATCTCAGAACGTCTTCGCCGTAGCCGAAGGTGGTCTCGTCCTTGCCTTCAACGATGCGGAGCTGATTCATCAGAGCGATCTGCGTCTGATAATCTTCTACGTCGTCAAATGCGTAGGAGGAGAGAACGGCGGAGAAGCTGCCTACTACCATAAGGATAGTAAGGATCATTGCAAGAAACTTCTTGGAAGTTCTCATAAATGGGGTTTCTCCTTAAAAATAATTATTTTTACAGCCGTAAGGCCGCAAGGCGGTTTTGACTCAATTTTCCGTCCTCACCCGGGAAGTTGAGGCAAAGAGGCCTTATTAGCCCTCGCCTGTGATATTATGATAACATAACCGAGACGATAAATCAAGGGTTTCGGGCAATTTGTAATGTATTTGTAATGTTACACGAATTCGTTTTTCGTTTAATAATGCGTTTCGGGCGGATAATTTGCGGATAAAACGATTGCGGCGGCGATTTCCGCACTTTATATGTTCATCACCGTTTCGGGATACTCGATATACCCCGGAGCGAAAGGAAGGGCGCGATTCGTTGTGGTTTTCAGCTTGTAAATGCCGTTTTCGTAAAGGATTCCGTGAGCTATTTCAAGCACATGGAGCGCTGTTTTTCCCGAGGCGCGGGGCGGGCGGCCGGAGCGGATCGCGTATGCCATGTCGGCGGTGCCGAGTCCGCGGTTTTCGTCAAGATAGGCGTAGTTGATCGGGACGGGATATTCGGCGCCGGATTTGGTTTTCACGGCGACATTGCCGGTGAATTCGTTGGGGTCGTTCAGAATAAGGGTGCCGTCGCTGCCGAAAATCTCGAAGTGATGGGTGAACGAGGCGGCTTCGGTTGTGGTGAGTATCGGGCAGAGCACTCCGCAGGAAAGCTCTATTGCTCCGGCGGTGTTGTTGTCGGATTCGTTCAGCATCGGCCTGCCGTATTCGGGGTTTGAGGGATTTGCGTACAGTCTGTCTTCGACATGGCGGCGCTGTGAAAATCCGCAGACTGCCTTTGCCGGGCCGAGGAGATTGACGAGGGCGGTCAGATAGTAGACGCCGACGTCCTGGAGTATTCCGGCTCCGTGATGAAAAACAAACATGCGGTCGGTCTTATCGGTGAAGCGGTCATGGCGGTAGCAGCGGGCGAGGGTTATGTTCGCCGCGGCGGGTTCGCCGATTACGCCGGAATCGAGGGCGAATCTCGCCGCCTGAAGCCCTCCGCCGAGGAAGGTATCCGGCGCGCAGCCGACATAAAGGCCGTGTTCGTCTGCATAACGCATAATCTCTTCGCCGAGCGCGAAGTCGGTCGCCAGCATTTTTTCGCTGTAAACATGCTTGCCCGATTTAAGCGATGCCATCGTGACGTCGTAATGCGCCGTGGGATAGGTCAGGTTGATGACGAGCTCGATCTCTTTATCCGCCCATATCTCCTCGTTTGTCATCTGAGCGACGTTGTATTCATTTGCGCGGGCAGCCGAGCGTTCGGGAATTATGTCCGAGCAGCCGACGATTTCGACGATTCTGAACTTCTTTGTGATATTGTTGAAGTAGTTGCGGGAAATCGCGCCGCAGCCGATGATTGCGGTTCTGACCGGTCTGAATTCTCTGAGCATGATATATTCCTCCGTTTTTCGTTTGATATCATTATATCATCTTTTGCGGATATTTCAAGTGTTTGTCATAAAAATAAGCCCCCGCAGGGAGGCTTATTTTCAATTTGCATTCATATCATCCGCAAAAGGCGGGGTGTAATAAACCGGGAATTCGATCCAGAAGGTGGAGCCTTTCC
>JAAZGC010000329.1 GCA_012511425.1 Clostridiales bacterium
GGTCGACGGATCCCTTAAGAGGCTCGGTACCGATTACATCGACGTTTTGCTGCTGCATCGCCCCGACACGCTGATGGAACCGGAGGAAGTCGCAGAGGCGTTCGCCAAGCTGAAATCGGAGGGCAAGGTCAATCATTTCGGCGTATCCAATCAGAAACCGGGGCAGATGGAGCTGCTTGCCAAATACTTAGGCACCCCGATAGTCGCAAACCAGCTTCAGTTCGCTCCGACCAACACCGGGATGGTCGATACCGGGTTCAACGTAAATACCGCCTTTGACGGCGCTGTCGATCGCGACGGCTCGGTGCTCGAATACTGCCGCCTTAAGGATATTACGATACAGTCATGGTCGCCTTATCAGTACGGTTTCTTTGAGGGAGCGTATATCGGCTCCGACAAGTGGCCGGAGCTCAATAAAGCTCTTGACGCCGTTGCCGAAAAATACGGCATTACAAGCACCGGCGCCGTTGCTTCGTTCATTCTGCGTCACCCCGCTAAAATGATGGTTGTTACCGGTACTACGAAACCGAGCCGCCTCGCCGAGATAAAAGCCGGAACGGATATCAGGATCACCCGCGAGGAGTGGTATAAGATATATCTCTCCGCCGGCAACCGTTTGCCGTAACAATCGCGAACTCCGGTAAAAAACAGACAGAAAAGCTGCGGCAAATTTCGTATTTCGCCGCAGCTCCTTTTTTCAGTTAAGCCGGAAAAGACGACAGCGGTCTTTTTCCATATTAATCTTTATCTTTGTTGTTTCGACCGGGGTTCTGTAGCTTCCGCCGGAACCGTAATCGGGCAGCACTGCGTGGACCAGCTTCTTTTTGCGTATCTCCATTGTCTTTTCGCCGGAAGACAGCGCATATATTCCGATGTAATTGTGATTTACGTAAATCAGGTCGTCGGAACGGCAATATATATGGACTTCGTTCCTGTCGTAAAATTCTCGGAGGGCGGCGGCATCGTAACAATTTTCCGAGTCGCAGCAGATATATCCGATTCCCGATTTTTCGCTCGATTCGATCGCGCGGCGGACGGCTTCGGTCATCGCCGGGATAAGGAATATATATGCCTTATACGGGCGGACATTGGCCGCGGAAGCGAAATCGGCAATGCTGTAAATATCATACGGAGTGCCGGTATAGCCGAGAGCGCGCCTTGTGACTGCGCAGTTTTTAACCGATACGGCGTCCGGGCCGGCAAGCCTGTAGGAATTTTCGTCGATGAATACTGCGACCTGCGAAATAGAGGTTTTTTTCTGATCGTTTATCGCAAAAATCAGCGTCTCGCGGAAAGCGGCCATATCGCGCATAATCGCGGGGTCGGAGAACCATCCGCCCCACATATCAAACCACCAAAGTCCCGATTCGGTCGTCAGCGCCTTGATGAATGCGGCTCGAACCTGAGCTCTTGCGATTTCGGGGTCGGAAGAACCGAGCCAGATCGGCTGTCTGTATGTATCGGGCTCGACACAGCCCGGGCGGGCTTCGTCCGGATAGGTCGAAAGATGAGTGCGGATATCGCATTCGCTGAAATAAAGCTTGCCGTGCAGTCGGATAGAGTCGGTCAGGCTCATATACGACATATATGTGCCGGGCAGGCGGCCTTCCGAGTAACTTATCGGAGAGGCGATAAAATCGATGTCGGGACAGGCAAGCACACGGTCGAGTCCGTGATGCCCGAGACGGGGATCCGGACATTCGAGGGTATAGCCGTAAAAACAGCCGACAATCACGCGGCGGCCGGTCAGTTCTTTCAAATAAGAAGAAAGACGGCAGATAGCGGATGAAGAGATATACGAAAGATATTCGAGGTATCTTGTATATGCGGGTAAGTCGGTATCGGATTCGGGATATCTTCCCTCTTCTTCGGGATATTTTTCGCGGATGAAGGCGGCGAACCCTTCTTTGTCGGCTTTCCCGCCGGCGGGATTTTCAGCGAACGGGAACCACTCCTGGGTGTTGCCGCCGCAAAGCTGATAGCCGACGACATTTTCCGCGTAATCGGATGCTTCGAGATGCCCGATAAATTCACGGAGCATGGAACAGACGTCGCACAGCCACTTTTCCGAAGCGAAACATTCGCGGCGGATGCCGCTGTCCGAGCAGATCAGCTCGTCGGGGTTTTCGTCGATCCAGCGCTCCGGCATACTTACGTCGACACGCGGGAGGATATGGGCCTTGGGAGATTTTTCGAGCAAGGTTTTAACATTACCGTCGAAAACGGAAAAATCGGCAGAATCGGGATTATCGAAGATACCCGGCTCAAAGGGGTGTATCCCGCTTCGGGTGTTTATGCCGAGGGAGCCGAAATAGCAGGGGATCGAAAAGAGCTT
The DNA here is from genome assembly GCA_012511425.1 of Clostridiales bacterium. Classification (GTDB taxonomy): domain Bacteria; phylum Bacillota; class Clostridia; order Oscillospirales; family CAG-272; genus JAAZGC01. The sequence goes on from JAAZGC010000329.1 coordinate 2,336, forward strand.
ATACCCCGCGGAAATGAAATCGCCGTATTTCGCGCACTCGGAAAAATAGGTGATATACGCGGCAGCCGCTGTCGGTTTATCGTTTATAAAAAGCATGGGGGTGCCGCTGCGGGTGCGGACTTCCGAGCGGACGGGGACTTGATTTTGTGTGATTTCGGAATTCATACAGGCTTATTCTCCGGAAAATTTATAATTCTCTCTTGACATTCTTTGCTGTTTGTGATATAATAGAAAACGCTGTCGGGGTGTGGCTCAGTTTGGTAGAGCGCTTGGTTCGGGACCAAGAGGCCGCTGGTTCGAATCCAGTCACTCCGACCATGGTGTATCCGTTTTTCGGATATGCCTTTTTTGTTTTCTTTTAACATAAAAAACCATTTGATAATCGATATTATACCATAAAGCGAAATAAATTGCAATATACCAAATATTACCGTTAAAAAAATGTATGCGCTGCATATACGGCGATTATTGTACAAAATAGATAAAACGCCCGCTTTTTTTACTACGGCTGAATTTTCATTTAAATGTTGAAAAAATTTCCACGTTATGATATAATGTATGATGTATAAAAATCGCCGCTTTGCCGTAAAAGCGACAATCATATTTTTCCGGAGAAAAACATGACATCAAATCAGAACGACTTCAATAAACAGAACGATATAAAACAGGAAAATACGACCGCGCATACCCCGGAAACCACAGCGGAAAACAAGCCCGTTCAGGAGGCTCCGATGCGTCCGGCGGTACTTCCCCGCACGGAAGAACAGGCAAATACGTCAAAAACACCTCAACCTGCGGGACAGCCGCGTGCCGCCGGAACGGTCAACGGAGCTGCAGTGCCTGACGGTGCGGCGTCTGTGAACGGAACCAAACCGCTCCGAGGAAACCCATCGGCTCAAAGAGGCGGAAAATCTAATGCGGGCGGCAAAAGCGCCGGCGGCCCCAAGAAGCCGATCGCGATACCCAGGCGAGAAAGAATCGACAATACCGGAGCACCTCCGGAACATGAAAAACCGAGAAATGCGCTGAAAATAAAAAATACCGCCTCGGCCGCCCTTGCGTCTGCCCTTTTGCTGTCAAACGTCATTTATTTCGCATCTTCGGGAGCGATAAACAGGATGGATAACAAAATCCCCGCCGATAAGACCGACGCCGCAACGATATCGGATACTGCGGAATTGACTCCGAATACGACAGCTCTGCCAGAAACCGAACCTTTTACGGAAGAAGATACGACCGCTGCCGAAACGGCTCCGGAAACCACGACAGAAGCTGAAACCACGGCGGAAGAAACCACCGCAGAAACGACGACGGAAGAAACCACTGCCGAGACAACCGCTGCGCCCGAACCGCAGAGAAACCGCAACGTCGCATGGTACGACTCGGAATACGGCGGGACCATAAGCTCGGCTACCGGCGGAAATATCGATGTGAGGATCGAATACACCGTTTCGATGAAAGCCGGAGATACCGAAGCGACGGTATCGGCTGCGGCTTATTTAGACTTCCTCAACCTGAACGTCCGCGACAAGCGGGTCGGGATACTCAAGATTGCCAATGTAGAAAAGGAATATTCGACCGGCGCCATCAAGGAAACCGACAGGGCGAAGCATTCGATCAAGCTCGCTTCGCTAAAGGTATCCGCTCCGATAGCGATGGGGAAAATTGAGCTGTCTGCCAACTGGGAGTTAGGCGGAAATTACGGCGGGCATTATATCGGAAATATCGTTGCGAAGGGCTTTGTCGAAATAACCGATACATACGAAGATATGCCAAAAATAGCTACTCTTGATGTAAAGAATATCCTTCAGACGCCGGAACTGCCCAACGGCTGCGAGATTACGTCTCTTACCATACTCTTGAATCATCTCGGATTCGATGTCGATAAGCTGACAATGTCGGATAAACTGCTGGACAAGGTAGTACCGTATACCGACGCAAATCCTTATAAAGAAAACGCCGGAAATCCCCGCGATGCGGTCAAATCCTACGGCTGCTACGCTCCGGTGATTTACAACACGGCGGTTAAATACTTCTCGAACATCGTTCCCGCCGCCGGAGACATGACTGTTTATTCCCCGAAAGACCTCACCGGCAGCCAGCCCCGGGAGCTTTACCGGATGATTTCCGAAGGGAATCCGATAGTTGTCTGGACCACCAGACAGCCGGATACCGCACCGGATATCCTCCGCAGCTGGACGGCGCCGGACGGCACGCACATCAACTGGAAGCATCCGTCGCACACAGTCGTGCTTATCGGCTACGACTACGGCGCGGGCACCGTCACAATCTGCGACCCGCTTTACGAAGGGACAACAAAGATTTCGATGGGACTTTTCGAGCTGCGCTACCGGCAGATGGGTTCGCAGGCGGTTGCGGTAACCGTCGAGGCGCACGAGTAAATCAAAGCTCGCGCAGCACAAGATCGGTGCTGCCCTGATTCAGACCGAATTCAATTCTCAGCACCTTCGGATGGTTTTTATAGCTTTTTCTTACAAGCTCGCGGATGGCGGTGCCGCCGTGGTAGCCGTGTATCACCCTTATTCGGTAAATCGAACGGTCTGCCTTACGCAGTCTTGCGTCTATGGCTGTCTTTGCCTGGGTTTTGTTCATGCCGTGAACATCGAGCTCGGCGACGCCGAAGTCATAATTTAAGGGCATATTTCCCTCCGGGTTCAATACTGTGTTATATATTAAGTATACCATCCGGCGCCAATATTTTCAACAGCGGACGGTAAATATTTGCGAAGCCAAAGGAGTGAAGTCAATATATGGATATCAAGCGTTTGGTCGACAGTCTCCGGGACTGCCCATGCGGGCGGGCTCATAAGGCCGATATCAAGACTGTCGAAATCGGCAGCGGACTCAAAGCCGAAGCCGCGAATATACTGAACAAATACGGCTTCCCGAAAAGAATTCTCGTTGTTGCCGATAAAAACACTCTGAAAGCTTCCGACGGGATAATGGAGATAATCAGGGGCGGCGGATTTGACGCCGAGCTTGAGCTATACGAAAATCTGCGCGTCGCCGAGATGGCCGAATGCAGAAGGCTTCAGGAAATCTGTAAAAGCCGCGGCTTTGAGGGAATACTTTCGGTAGGTTCCGGCTCGCTGAACGACATCTGCCGGTTCGCCGCGCTTCATGCGGACACCGAGTTCGCTATTTTTGCGACGGCGCCGAGTATGGACGGCTTTGCTTCCGGGACAGCCCCGATAACCGAAAGCAACTTCAAAACCACTCATCCCGCCCGTCAGCCCTCGATAATAATAGCCGACACCGCGATTCTTGCGAAATCTCCGGTTATTCTTAAATCCGCCGGATTCGGGGATATGATAGGCAAACTCACCGGTCTTGTCGACTGGAGAGTATCTCATCTGCTGACCGGCGAATATTACTGCAAAAACATCGCGGCGCTGACCGAAGAAGCACTCCGAAGGGTAACTGCGCTTGCGGACAGGATTACCGAGGATTCCGAAGAAGCCGCCGAAGCGGTAATGGAAGCTCTCGTTATTACCGGCATTGCGATGAAGCTTGCCGACAGCGTCCGTCCGGCATCAGGTGACGAGCATATAATCTCACATTACTGGGAGATAAAAAAACTGGAAGCCGGTCAGCTTTCCGATTTCCACGGACGAAAGGTCGGAGTCGCGACGCTTATCTGTTCCCGGATATACCGTTATCTGGCGTCCTTTGAGACGGTGGAACCGACTTGGGAAAAGCTTGACTGGGATGATATCCACCGGGTATACGGACCGAACTTTACCAAAGACATTATCCGGCTGAATAATCCCACAATCACCGAGCAAACCACGCCGGAGCTTATAAAAGAAAACTGGCAGGCCATAAGAGAGATAGTTTTCTCCACCCTTCCCGAAAACGAAGAGTTAAAAGCGCTTATGAAAGCCGCCGGTGCGCCGACGACGATCAAAGAGATCGATGTTTCTCCGGAACTCGGGCTTGAAGGCGTGATATATCATCCATATATGAGATACCGGATGACGCTGATGCGGCTGATACCGATGCTGAATATCCCCGTCGACCGGAAATCCTTTATCGAATGAGAACAGACAATATGAAGAAAAGCAAATATTACGGACTGCGCTTCGACGGGAGACGAATTCTTCTCGGCCGCCGCCCTTACTCCGGTTTCGGGGTAAATTATTTCGGGGCTTTCGCTCACAACTATATGAAGGAGCCGGAAGACGCCGGCTGGCGCGATGCTTTCGCCACGATAAAGACCTACGGCATAGATTTTATCCGCCTTCCCTTCTGCGGATACGGACCGGAATATTACGAGGAATACGACCTTGACCGCGAAAAGATGCTCAGCCGCCTCGACGCGCTTGTCGCAGAAGCGGAAAAGCTTCAGCTCGGTCTTATCGTAACTCTTTTCTGGCATGACGGCGCAATTCCCGCTCATGTCGGCGGCAAGCGGGCAGACTGGGGCAATCTCAAATCCGACACCTGTCAATACGCGCTTGAATACGCGGCGACGACAGTCAGCCGTTACAAGCAGAGTCCCGCAGTCTGGGCATGGGAGATCGGCAACGAATTCAATCTTTCCTGCGATCTATGCGACGGAAAGACCTGGCGGTGGCTGCCGCCGTGGTCAGACCGGCCGACCGGATATGACTATTACACCTCCGACGAGCTTAAGACATTTTTGGCTGCTGCCGCGGCGACAATCCGCGGCGCCGATCCCCGCCGGATGATAAGCTCCGGACACGGCGAGATGCGGCCGGAAGCGGCGTCTCTTGCCCGCGCTTCTTCGAGAATCAACGGACTGACGCACATCTGGACGCCCTCTTTTGAGCAGCAGACAAGGGCCGAATTCGATGCGATGCATGAAAAGCTCAACCCCAAACCGATCGATACCCTAAGTTTCCATCTTCAGCACGGCACATCAGACGGCTCTCAAAGATATATCGAAACCTTCGAGAGATTCGGAGAGCTGCTCTCCCAGAAACAGTATTTTGAAGCTTA
>JAAZGC010000330.1 GCA_012511425.1 Clostridiales bacterium
GCGGAGGAATAAAGCGGAAATCGATATCTCCCAATTCAAGTATTGTTCGCTTCGGAATTACCGAGCAGTCTTCGGTAAGCCACCTGCAGCCGAGGAATTCATCGAGCAGCTGATAAACGCCGTACATTGCGCCGCGCTTGTCGGAGCCGGCTATAATAATCGTTTTGCCGAAGGTTTTGATGTGCAGCCCCTCGTCACCGAGCGATTCGATATCGATGCCGCAGTCAAGGGCTCTGAAATGGCTGTTGTCGCCGATGATAATCTCCTCGGATTTCGGCGCAAGATCGCAGTCAAGCGCGATATTGTACCGCGCTCCGGTTATCTCCTCAAGAAACCGTTTCAGCTCGTGAGCCGCATGGCTTACCGACGGCGATGCGGACGCGGAAATAACTATGGTATAATCAGTTTTTCTGTTGCTTGCAAGACAAATCATATTCAGACCTCCGTTTTATGTTTATTTCGGATACCGTTTTAATTATAACAATTATCCGGATTAAATATACCGTAAAATATGAAATAACTGTGAAAAAACGTCCATCCCGCATAAAAGGCGGGACGGACAGACGAAATATTCTTTTATTATTCGTAGAAGGTGTAAAGCTTCTCGATCTGTTTTTCGACCTTGCCTATATACTTGTCGTAGTATGAGGTGAAGTCGGTTTTCTTGCCGGCAAGCAGGTCGCGGAACCAGTAAGGAATACGGTTGAAGTTGGATTCGCCGAACTGGAAGGAGAAGTCGAAGAGACGGCCTTCCATGATGATGTCAACCATGTTGGCGGTGTCGGCGTCTTCGGAATATTTGCCCTTAAGAGCAACGTCGTAATATGCCGGATATACGGTCTTGTATGATTCGGCGTTCAGGCATTCATAAATCGTTCCGACGAATTCGAGGTCACCGGTCGGAACCGACAGCGGAACTCCGAAAACGGAGAACTGGTCGTATGCGTTGGTGAGATATCTTTCCTGAGCTTCATCCCACTTCGGGTTGGGAAGCATTCCGTAGCTGTCCTGCATATCGCGGCAGGAGTTGAAGCAGTTGTCGAAAGCGAGAGGCGCGAAAACGACAAGACCCTGCGGGAAATATTTACTCTCGTCCCACTGATTCTTATAAACACGGCAGCCTTCGGTGTTGAAATGGAAGTTGGATATTTTTTCGAGAGCGGTAACCGTCTTCTCGGTCATTATGTCGATAGTGATATTGCCCTCGGCATCGCGGCCGGTGAGCGGCTGATCAAAGCTGGTGAGCCAGACGTCGGATGGGTTGCAGGGGAAGCAGCCGTAGCCGTAAAGGTCGGTGTCATCCTGCTTGCCGTTGCCGTCTACGTCTTCGTATACGGTAGAGCACATTCCGATAAAGTCATCGATAACCCATTTGCCGTCGTAAACCAGGTCGTAAAGTACCCTGTCTGTCCAGCCGTAGCTATCGGCGAGGCGCTTGTTGAAGAAGACTCCGTAGGTATACTGCATCGCCGTGATTGCAAGGTCGCCGGTTACGCAGAAGATCTTTCCGTATATTGTGGCGGAGTCGTTAGAAAGCTGGCTGTACCACGGTTTCTCAAGGTTGACGTTCGGAACGTCGTACCAGTTGTAGTATGCGCCCGCGGAGATCGGGGTGTAGGCTTTGTAGTCAAGGTGACCGTTGAGCTCGACCGAGTTATCGCCGGACTGGGCGATCTTGACTATGGCGCTGTAAGGGTCTGCGTTGAGGGTCGTCTTAATCTTACAGTTAAAACGATCTTCAATCCTTACGTTTCTTTCGTAGATGCTGTCGTTTTCAACTGCACCGGTCTGTTCTTCGGCAAAAACTTCATATTCCTTGGATTCGTTGCACATGATCCGGTAGTCTCTTCCACCGAAATCTTTTTCAGGCAGATCGTCCGGTATCAGCGCGCGTTTTTCGATATCGGAAAGCGATTCGGTGTTGTCGACAGCCGTTGTGTCTCCGGCTGCATTATTTGCCTGTGTATCGGCAGGACCGCCCTTGTCGGAGCCGCCGCAGGCAGCCATTGACACGACGGATACAAGCATCAAAGATGCGAGCAAAGCGGTGATGAGTCTTCTGAGATTGGTCATAAATGAAAATCCCCCCATATAGATAAATTTATTATAGGTTTTTTTGCAGCCAAAGGCGGGTTTTGAGGATCGCCGCTTGGGTTTTTCCGTCCTTTATCTCGCCGTTCATTATCATTTCCGTGAGTCTGTCAAGCGGGATTCGGTCAACGGATATAAATTCGCCGTCGTCAAAATCGGTATTGCCGAAGCGCAGCCCTCGCGCAAGATACATATAGATCTTTTCGTCAAGAATAGCCGGACTCGGCCAGTATTCTCCGAGGAAGACAAGCTCATCCGCCGAAGCCCCCGTTTCTTCTTTCAGCTCCCGCCGTGCGCATCCGGAGGGATCCTCCGCATCGCCTTTGTCAAGCTTTCCGGCGGGGATTTCGAGGGTTTCGGTATAGAAAGGATAACGGAACTGGCGGACGCAGATCACACAGCCGTCGTCTGTCAGCGGAACGACGCAGCAGGCGCCGGGATGCCGCACTACTTCGCGAAAGGCGGGCTTGCCGTCCGGAAGCTCGATCGAATCAAGCTCGACGCGGAAGATATGTCCGATAAACTTTGTCTCGCCGGATATCTTTTTTTCTTCACCGGTCATGATACGGCTCCGAAGCGGTGTTTTTGTGGAATATCTGCATATAAAGCGATTTTAAATCATTTCTTCGCGTCCGGTCTCGAGCGAGCGCTTCACGGCGGCGATAATTCGCACCGGGATTATATGCTGCTCTGCCGTCATCGAAGATTTGCCGGTCTTTACCATTTCGGCGAAGTGGGCAAATTCTGCCTCATATATGCCGTCGCAGGTGGTCTTTATCGCCTTCCAGCCCTTTGTGCCGTAAACAACGGCGGTGTAGGTGTTTTCGAAATTCATCACGACATCGAAGCTGTCGTATCTCGCCACCGCCATCAGGTGATTGCCGCTTCTGAACGACATCACCGAGCGCACGTTATACCCGAAGAGGGTGCACATTTCTTCAACCAAATGGCTCGAATAGAACCAAAGCCCGCTGTACGGCGAATCGAGATCGACCGCGAAAGTGATCATGGCGGATGTGACATCGCCGATTTCTCCCTTTTCGATCTCATCTTTGAGCTTTAAAATCTCCGGAGAGTATTTGCATCCCGAGCCGCCGCTTATCGGGACATTCAGCGCCGCCGCTTCGGCGACAAGAGCCTGAGCCTCTCCGACGCTTGTGGTAAAAGGCTTGTCGATAAACGCGGGTTTTCCGGCTCTTATGAAGGGCAGGGCAAAGTCTTTGTGATACTTGCCGTCTCTTGCGGTTACCATGACGCAGTCGACCAGCGGAAGCATCTGCTCGATGCTGTCGCAGATCACAATCCCGCTGTCCGGATGCTTTGCTTTAATGGCTTCGCTCGGCGCCTTTTCATGCGCATAAAGCGCAGCTACCCTGAATTCGTATTCGTATTTCGAGCCGGGGGTGTTCACTATGTCGGCAAAAGCCGCGGCGTGCGAGTTCTCGGTGCCTAAAATGCCTATTCTGTACATTTTATCCCTCCGTTAATCTTCTGCATCGGGCAGCACGAAATCGACGGAAAGCGGATTCTGACGATGTGCTTCCTCGATAACCGCTATCTGCTGAACGACTTGTCCCGCGTGTATCTCAAGCGGAGCACCGTTTACAAGATGCTCGTATATCATGGTGTAATAGCGGTCGACGGCGGAATTGAACGCCGCGCTGCCGCTGCCGCTCCAGCTGTCCGAATGCCACTTGAGCGTTTCTCCGCAGTATTTCGGCATTCCTTCGTCGGTTGCGAGAGGTTCGCGAATCAGCTTCTGAGCCGGAGCTTCCGCCGGATCGTACCATTTCCATTCCATCTCCGACATACTGCCCTTGAGTCCGCCGTATTGTCCCTGAATCCGATAGGTAAAGCAGGGATAGGGGTTGCATGATGAGATCATGAGGTCGATCAGCGGTTTGTCTTTCGCCGTCAGAATAAGCTTAACATAATCTTCGGCATCGCCCCAGGTGTTGACTCTGTCCATCCTGCAGAAGACATTCAGCCCTTCGCCCGGCATTACGTCATACATGTCGAGCAGATTAAGCGCCTGGTCGAGCGGATGCGGTCCGGTGTTATAAAGAGAGCCGCCGCCCATGCACTGCAGCGTCTGCCAGTCCCAGCGTCGGGAAAAGCCGTCAAAGGATATGTCGATTTCAATAATCCTGCCGAGCACCCCGGAAGCAATAACCTTCTTCACCTGATCGAAATAGGGAGTGAACCTCGACTGCTGGAAAACGTTGTACATAACGCCCTTTTCGGCCGCTTTTGCGATAAGCCCACGGACTTCCTCCGAACGCATCGCTGCCGGCTTTTCGCAGACTGCGTTGAATCCGTGTTCGAGAAGTTCCAAGGTTACGGGATAATGCTCATAGCTGAATGTCGAATTGATAACAAGGTCAATATCCCTGCGGTCCAAAATCGAGCGCCAGTCGGAATAAACGGTGCATCCTGAACCATATTCGACCTCGGCACGCTGCCGGCGTTCGGCAATTTCGTCTGCGGCGGCGACCACTTTAAATCGTCCGCCGTTTGCGTCAGAGTTAAAGAAAGCGCCGTGGATATCCCGGCCGCTCCGCCCCTGACCGATAATCGCAATATTTAATTGTCTCATTAATATCGCCTCGAATCCTGTGGATCGTATAAATATAGTATAACAGATTACTAATAAAAAATCAACCGTTTTAAGGAATTTTCCGGAAATATACAAATCCCGAAGAACAAAATATGTGAAAACATACAATGCCTCGGATACCGATATCCGAAAAAATAAAAAAGCCGCGTTTAACGGCTTTTCGGTTGTCATTCGGGAATCGTCACTTTTCCTTGATGACATCAAGGATAGAGGTGAGCAGCTCCTCGGTTGTCGGCTTTTTCTCGGCTTCCGCTTTCGCTTTGGCTGCTGCATCAGCGGCTTCCTTCTCGGCGATCTTCTTTGCGTTGATCTTCTTGTCGGCGCTGTTTATGCCTTTTATTACCAGGAACATGCAGATAGCGATAACGACGAACTGAATGATTACCTGAACAAAGCTGCCCC
>JAAZGC010000331.1 GCA_012511425.1 Clostridiales bacterium
CCGGTACCGCGGCAAAGCGAAGTTTTTTTCCTTTAAAAGTATCAATGAATGTATAATTCGAGTCTTCTTCGAAACCTATAAAGCTTCCGTCGTTGAGCACGATATGGTTTGTAGTTATCCTCTTTTCCGGTATTGCCGAAGCGACGGCAATTGCGTCGGAAAAGGTTGCCTCAGCGCCTATCGTGGAGTAATCGGGAGCATATGAGGGGGAATCGCTTATTGCGTAATTGAGGTCATAAAAGGAATTAATCCCGATATGCGATTCATTTCCCGCGGAAAAATAAACATTTATGCCGGCTTTTCTCATTGCCGCAAGTGCGGTTGAGAAAGATACATCCGGATCGGCGTCTTCCGCGAATCCCGAAACATATCCGAGACTCAGGTTGACCGAATCGACGCCCAATGTCATGGCGTCATCCAGCGCCTTATAAATACAGTAATTCTGAAGATATCCGTTTGAATCCATGATTTGCATCATTACGATCTGCGCTTCGGGGGCGATTCCCCGGAATCCGGATTCTTTGCCCTCCGGATTGTTGCCGGCGATAATTCCGGCGACATGAGTTCCGTGTCCTTCGCCGCCGGCTATAAGATCGGTATCTCCCTCGCCGTAATCGAAAGCAAACGGGATCTTTGCGCTGACATAGGTATCGTCGGCAGAATCGGCGTCTTCCGATGCATTCAGCTCACCGAACAGAGCGCCGATGTCATTCAGGGTAAGTCTTGCGGTTTCATCATCGGACAAAGCAAATTCATAATGGCCGGTATCAAACGAAGAATCTATAACCGCCGCCACCATGCCCTCACCTTTATATTCCGAGATTATTGTATCTCGAACTGTCCAGACGGTTTTCTCTGCAGTCACATCTTCGGTTATTTCTTTCCGTATATCCGATTCGTCTTCTTCGGAAGCCGGTTTATAGCTTCTTACGGAGCAAATCTGCCGGACTTCCCTGAATCCGTTAAGCTTTGAAACATCGTTGCCGTCAAGTTTGACGGCTATCATATTGAAATTTTTGTAGACGCAGAGAATCTCAGCTCCGAAGGACTTTGAGATTCTGCGTGCCAGGTCCTCTCTGTCGGCTGATTCGTCTGTTGTTATTATTTTAATGCTGCTTTCCTGCCGCCCGGCATACGATGCGACTGAACTGCCGGCGGCGAAAAATATTACGAGCGCAAGCAGAAGCGATGTTATTCTGTGTTTTTTCATGATTACCTTCATATTGTTAAATTGTTCAGATCTTTGCATACAGCGGAATTCCGCTGCCGTTATATATAAACCTGCCCGAAGGGACAGATTTCCCGGTAAAGTAATCCTTCCATCGGTCCTGCAGCGGGAGATAAACTTCCCTTGAGTTTTCGCCGGGGGCAAGCGGTGCGGCAAGCAGTTTATCGCCGATCATAAACTCATCGTCTATTGTACGGGTTTCGATATCGTTTGTATAATCGGATACAAGAGCGCGGCAGGGAGAGATTCCGTTTTTGACATATTCGTCATATGCGGTTTTGAAGAAGGGTTGCAACTCTTCCCTGAGATTCAGAAGATTTCTTACCTCCGTTTCGCAGTCGAAAGCCTTCCACGGCGCTTCCTCGCAGTACCATGCGTTAATGAGGCAGAAGGGAGAGAGCACCGCCGTTGCAAGGCGTTTGAGGAATTCGTCGGCAGACGAAGCGTGCCTGACCTCAGGCGCCCATAAAAGTCCGCTGAAACCGGCAGAACAGACTCCTCTGCGAAATTCATTGTAATCGTAAAGATCGCTGTAGAGAGCGAACGGATAAGATGCCGCAAGCGAGCCCATCGAACGCACCTGGCTGAAAGTCTCATTATCTCCGAGCGCTTTTGAAATCGCTTTGCAGTAGAGTATTCCGAATGCCGAGTGATACTGCTCTCCGTCAAAACCGGATGGAAATTCGGAACAGTGCGGAAATGACCAGTGCCCGGTATAATCGCTGCTGTCGCATTCATCGAGCTTGAAGCCGTCTATACCAAGAGAAACAAGTTTTTCTTTATGATATCCTGCGAAAATATCAACGGCGTTTTTATTCGCAAAATCCGGAACCGCCCCGCCCCATACCGTAAAATCTCCGCTGTACGGCTTGATCTGCTCATATATCGGTGAATCGGGGTGAGTAAATGCGTGTTCCCAGAGATTCACATGATATCCCATATCACGCAGTGAGGTGACCGTTCCTTCCGGGTTGGGATAATTATCTTTGTTCCAGACATACGAGCAGGAATATGCCCTTGACTGCCATCCCGGCTCAAGTCCGATCATTGAGATCGGAAGTTTTTTGTCTATAAAATATTGCCCTATATCACAGACCTGGTCAGAGTTATATTTTGAATAGCATCTGTACAGGGTGCCGAGTCCCCAGTCGGCGACTTTTGCACCGCCGCCTGAAAGCATATTATATTCAGCACAGACGCCGGTTATATTCTCGGCTTCAAAAATGTATGCGTCAACTCCGCAGGCACCGGGAATTGAGACAGAAATGCACTTTTTCTCGTTTCTTATTCCGCCGAAGCGAAACTCGGCATATCTGAAAGTGTCAAACCAGATTCCGTATCCTTTTGAGGATACGAAAAACGGAACGGGAGCGTGGCTGTCGCCGGTGAATTCCCTCGGGTCCGCGTTGACGCGCATTGTAAGTTCATGCCCGTTAAGACGCCAGCCCTTCAGCTGAAGTCCGAGACCGTAAAAATCTTCTCCGTCATCGCACGGTAGATACAGATTATATCCGCGAGCGGTATTTGAAACCTCTATCAGCTCCGCAGGATATTTCATGGATTTTGAAGACGGGACAAATCTGAAGTTATCGCAGAATCGGGACGGAACCAGCGTTTCCGGCTCTCCGAATGTCAGTTTATACATACAGTTTTACCTCCGGTAAAGTGAATGTTGATATCATAATTCACTCAAAATATTATATCATTTTTTACGGTTCTGATGTTTAATTATTGTTAACGCATGATGAATTATTCAACAATTCGGACAAAAAAGCCCGCAGGAGCTTTTTCCGGTGATTCCCGCGGGCAAAATGATTTTTATTCGCCGACAATGGATTTGCGGTTGATTTTCTGAGTTGCGGTTTTCTCAAACGGTTCGCGGCGGATAATGACTTTCGCGACCTGTTTATAGAAAGGAAGAGGTTTGCAGACTTCGGTAACATCGCTCTTAAGCCGCTCGACCGGATTTGTAATGTTCATTTCGGCAAGCTTTTCTTCGTTGAGGAATGTTTCGGCAAGAAGCGCGGTTTCGCTGCCGGATGCGTCCTTTTTGGAATAGACGACAACTTCCTGAACATAAGGAATATTCATTATATAGTTCTCGATTTCCTCGGGGTAGATATTTTTACCGTTGCTGAGAACTATCATATTCTTCTTGCGGCCGGTAATCATCAGCTGCTCGTCTTCGTTAAGGCGGCCGTAGTCGCCGGTATGGAACCATCCGTCGATAATGGCTTTGCGCGTTTCTTCCTCGTTCTTATAATAACCGAGCATGACCGTGTCGCCTTTGACACAGATCTCACCGTTGCCGTCTTCATCCGGATCGTCGATCCTGATTTCAAGACAGGGCAGAACGGTTCCGCAGGTATGGAAATTATTGAAGTAATCTCGGTTTGCGGCGACAAGCGGAGAACATTCGGTGATGCCGTAGCCGTTTATGAGATTGATGCCGATGGCGTCGAAGAATTCACCGATTTCGGGTCGTATCGGCGCTCCTCCGCAGACAATTTTTATGAGATTTCCGCCGAACTGGTTGATGAGCTTTTTAAAGATGGTTCTTCTCAGGTCGATTCCGACTTTGCGAAGACCGTTGGAGAATTTCATCATCTTTTTAAGCAGTTCGTCCTGACCGGTTTCCTTTGCCGAGTTCCAGACTTTTTTGTAAAATGCTTCGGCGATTGCGGGAACTATATAGATATATGCCGGCTTGAACTCGTTGAGATTCTTTGCGACATTGCGGATTTTGTCGTTGATGCAGATTGTGACATGCTTATGAATACCGACGAGGATGCCGGCTACCGCTTCATAGGTATGGTTATACGGCAGAACCGAAAGACCGGTATCAAACACCGTTGACACCCTCAGACCGTGATGAACCATTGAGCTGAGATTATGGTCGGAGAGCATGACGCCTTTGGCAATGCCGGTGGTGCCGGATGTATACACCAGCATTTTCAGGGTGTTCAGATTATAGGTCTGGTCGAGATAGGCTCTTGAACCGCTGTCAAGGGCTGCGCGGCCCTGCGCCGGCAGTTTTGCGTAATCGTTAAACTTGCCTTCGGTTTCTCCGTCACCGCCGTTGAAGTTGAAGTAAGTCTTTATCCTCGGAAGATCCGACTGATTTTCCTTCAGCATTTCAGTGAATGTATCCGAGTGGAAAAGATAATCGGCATCGCTGTTTTTCAGGATATAGACGATTTCCTTAGGCGGCAGCTCCTTGTCTATCGGCACAAAAACATTATCAGATGTAATAGCGGCAAGGAAAGCGACGATATAGTCATACGAGTTTTCGCTGAGACAGGCAAGATGGGCTCCGTGAATGCCTTTTTCCGCTATCGCGGTGCCGAGACTCTTTACATCGTGGGCAAACTCGGAATAGGTTACCGATATTGTTTCATCGCCGCTCTTATACTTAAAGGCGATCTGATCACCGGCTTCCGACTCGGCGTCAAGGAGCATCTGCCGGATGCTTGGGACAGGCTTGACGTCATACAAGGGATAATTCTTCTGTTTTTTCATTCTGCACCTCTCATTTAAAAAAATACGGTCATAAAACTCAAATTGTCATAGCTTGGCAACAGAAAACGCACTGTGTATATCGGCCGTGAAATTTGCGGGGAAACGGGGGATGCGGGCATCCGAGCTCACACGGGGCATCTGCGCTGCTCAAGCGGGTATTTCGATAAGCAATCTGCGCACGGCATGACTACTTTATATATCATACTATAATATCGAACACAATTATATTGAATATTGTTAACATTCACTTGCTTTTTGAACAATTTAAAAAAA
>JAAZGC010000332.1 GCA_012511425.1 Clostridiales bacterium
CATTGCTATGTTAAGAGACATAATAAATAATACCTCCCGTTAAATCTTTTTAAATCTTATAAAGCAGTTTGTTTTCAAGATATTTCTGGTCGGAAAGCCCATGCTCAACAGCATATTGTTTGCTTTCGACCGCCCACATAAGACCGCGTCGCATGATAATTTCGGCGTTAGGGGATTTATCGAAGACATCGTCGTGATGGCCGAGAGAGTTATAGAAAACTCTTCCGGCTCCCCAGAATTTCGTCCAGACAACCGGCATATCTATGGGTTTATTTGCTGCATAGAAACCGTTGGCAAGCGGAAAACGGGTTGTGGCAAGCACTTCTATAGCGGGGTCTACATGGAGATAATACTGCTCGGACGATACTTCAAAATCTTCGAGGCCTTCGATTATCGGTGAGCTGCCGTGATTGATATTGACCATATACTTTGTTCCGTCATTTCCGGGATGAGCCACCCACTGACCTCCGGTCATAAACTGCCAGTCGGTGCTTTCCCGGAAGCTGTCGCACATGCCGCCGTGGCAGCCGGCTAATCCCGCGCCGCGGCTTACCGCTCTCGAAATATTTTGTACATACTCGTGTTTGATATTGCCGCCCGTCCAGCAGGCTACAAAGAGGTCATATTCAAGAAGTTTGTCGGCGTCTGCAAGGCAATCGAGGGTGTCATAAACCTCGGTTTTGACACCGCCTTCGTGCAGCAGACGGGCAAATCTAACCGATGTCAGCTGCGGTTCGTGGCCGTCCCAGCCGCCCTGAAAAATCATAGCTTTTTTCATGAATTTTTACACCTCCGATTATATTAAAAACATTACATATACTATACCACGGTTAAATCCAAAAATCAAGACAATTCTCAATTTTAAATCAAATTTTTATGTATTTATCCGGTTTTCATTGACATAAAGAATATTATGTAATATAATGTAGTTATATAATATCTAAATTCTTCACATAACGGAGGCAGATATGATTACGCTTGAAAACGGAGTTTTAACTGTTAAAACACACACACAAACAGCGGTTTTTGACAACGGCACTCTTATTTCTCTTAAAGATACCGAAGGACGCAGCTATATCGAAAACCCCTCCGGAGCGGAGGCTTTATATCTGGTGTTCAGACACGGGGAGAAAATCGGACTGAAAAATACCGGTTTCGGGAAGGTTTCGGCAAGGATCATTTCCGAAACCAAAGCCGAATTCTTCTTTGATGCCTGGGACGGCAACGGTATCATAGAGATAACTGCCGACAATGAAACCGGAGATATACTTATCGAACCCGAAGTAACTTCGGCAAGGCACGGAGTCATGGCTGCCAGATTCCCCGTCGGCGGCATTGACAAGCGTCTTTCGCTCGTTGCTCCTTTTTATCAGGGAGTAAATATGCGGCTTGATGACGAGCTTCTTTCCTCCCGTCGTTGGCATTGGCCGATGATGTGGGAAGCGGGACTTGCTATCCTAAATGACAATTCCGACGGCAGCGGTTTCTGGGTCTGGACGGAAGACAACCGTTACCGGGCAAAATCGCTTATGACCGGACAGGGAGAAAGCAAATCCGATCTTGCGTTTGATGCCGAGGCATACGGTCCCATCGATCGAAGCCTTTCGGCCGGAGGACTTTGCTGGCGAATCAACGTTTATAAAGGCGGATGGAAAATTCCGGCGGCGCATTACCGCGACTGGCTGTGGAAAGCATATGACCTCAAAAAAGAAGAAGAAAAGCGTTTCGACTGGACGAAGGAAATAACTCTCGGTGTTTCCTGGTGTCCATCGAGCGATGATTTTATCGATGAGCTTGCGAAAAAGGCCGATCCGAAAAAGACTCTGCTGCACCTGCCGCACTGGAGAAACTATACATACGACCAGAACTATCCGGATTACACCCCGAGCGAAGATTTCAAGCGCTTCATCGAGTATGCAACATCCAAGGGATTCCGCTGTATGCCTCACGCGAACAGCATCGACATGGATCCTTCGATGCCGGAATACAGATATCTTCAGGACTACAAATACCGTGAGCTCGAAAGAGGAACCTTCATGGGCTGGGGATATCATGACGGAAGGGTTCTCGGAGTTCCCTCTTCAAACCATGCGCTTGACACCAACCGGGATAAAAATGTCATGATCAAGGTGCATCCGGGGCTTGCACTCTGGCGTTCGATATTGGCAAGACGCATAGACGAGGCGCTTGAACAGCTTAATTACATTACCGACACCATATTTATCGACGTAACTCTCTGCACATACAACCTTGAAAACTGCCTTGTCGACAACACTACCTCAATGGAGGGCATGAAGCGGCTGATTGCGGCTGTCGAATCGATCAGGGGCGGGCTTGCGGTCGGCGGTGAAGGCTTAAATGAGATTACCATGCAGAACCTTACCTTCGCTCAGGCGCACCTCTTTGACAGCCATCAGGCTACCCGCAAAGGGCTTGACCGCTGCGGCGGCAATGACCTTAATGACTTTATGTTCGGCCGGCTGGTGTCGACAATAGGCTACTCGGGTCTCGGCGGCGGAAGCGAAGACAGCGCCCTCCGAATGCGCATTCATGAAGAACATGGAGCTATACCAACCATCACCTGCCACAAGTTGGAGCAGATAAAAAATCCCAACCCGGAAGTCAAACGCATATTTGAACTTGCAAACTCTTGAAGAGAAAGGATTTGACAATTATGTTTAAACGAATTTTATCAGCGTTTCTGATTGCCGTCATACTGCTTTCCGCAAGCTGCGGCGACAGCGGCAAATCCGGCGACACTCCGGGAGAATCCGAACAGAACCAGTCACCCGATCAGGTTGAAGCAACGGAAACCGAAGCGGAAACCGGATTTAAGGACAACGTTCCCGATACCAATTACGAAGGAAAAGAATTCCGAATTCGGACGATTGAAAACGCCAATGTCCATTCCGATGTCGATATCGAGGAGCAAACCGGCGATACATATTTTGATTCGCTGTATATCCGAAATCGGGCTATCGAGGAGCGCTTCAACATCAAGATAGTCGGGAATATCGCCGAAGACAACGGTGGCGAGGCGAAAATCATTATGGCGGGAGAGGATGCCTTTGATGTCGCTTCTGTGCGCTGTACTCATGCACTTACCATGTGGGAGGACCATCTGGTTATCAATATAGAAGATATCCCGAATATCGACCTTACAAAACCATATTGGTCCCAGTCGATCAACGAATCAATTTCGCTTGCAAATCAGAAATATGTTGCTATAGGCGCATTTGACATGAACGTCTACGACCTTACCTTCTGTCTTCTGTTCAACAAAAATCTTGCCGAATCGTTCAGCCTCGGAAATATGTATTCTCTGGTTGACGAAGGCAAATTCACGACAGACAAAATGTCAGAGCAGATGCAGGTGGTGCTGGCCGATCTCAACGGCGACAACAAATATGATGAAAACGACAGATGGGGATATCTCGCTCATACCAAAAACGTGCTTCCCAACTTCTGGATAGCTGCCGGTGAGAAGTCAATACAAAAGGATGAAAATGACCTTCCTTACAATAACATGGTTTCCGACAGGTTTAATTCGGTATTCAACAAGGCCTTTGAAATAACCTATGACACAGGGGTTTATTATAATAAAATATCTATGGATGCCGATATTCCATCGCAGGCACGGACTATGTTTGCGGCAAATCAATCGCTTTTCCTTGATGCAACTCTATTCTATATCGCTGCACTCCGCGATATGGAAGCCGATTTCGGCATTCTGCCTTATCCGAAATATGACGAAGCTCAGGACAAGTATTACTCCCGCGTTTCGTATTACTGGTGCTGCGTGATACCTGTTACCAACGAAGATACGGAATTTACCGGAGCAATACTCGAGGCTCTGAACTGCGAATCGGCGAACAGCGTCGTTCCGGCTTATTACGAAATTGCTTTGAAAGGCAAATACAGCCGCGACACAGAATCGGAGCAGATGCTTCAGCTTATTTCGGATAACCGCATTGTCGACATAGGTGATACAACGATGTGCGATAAGATACGAGATAACTTCATGGCATCTCTCTTTGCATCGAACAAGCGCGACCTTGCTTCGAAGCTTGCTTCGGTGGATAAACAGCTTCAGAAATATATCGAAAAGATTCCGCAGAAGAACTGATTTACAAATAACAATATCCCCTTTGAGCGGCGCCGCTTTATCCGGCAGCCGTTCAAAGGGGATATTTCATTTAATTAAATAATTATCCGCCAAAATTGTCTGCTTCAACCATCGCGCAGACTGCGTGGTAGACAGGCAGATGGAGTTCCTGAACCTTGAATGTCTCTGATTCCGGGACATCTATCAGAATATCGCTGAGTTGCGCGAGTTTTCCGCCGCCTGCTCCGGTTAATGAAACAACCTTTATACCCAAAGCTTTGGCAGTTATGGCGGCATTTAGGCAGTTTTTGCTGTTTCCTGAGGTTGAGATCGCTAGCAGAACATCACCCGGTCTGCCGTAGCCGTATACCTGCTGGGCAAAAACCAATGATGCGTCCGAATCGTTCATAAAGGCGGTCATAAGCGGCGCCTGCGCACACAGCGAGATTGCCGGCAGAGCGCCTTCAAGCAAGTCGGCGATACCGTCTCCGTCCGGGAAAGCGGAGAGCTTTTCTCTTATTTCCGTTTTTACCGGACGTCGGAGCTTGAAGCTTTTCATAAGCTCTCCGACAATATGTCCGGCATCAGCGCAGCTTCCGCCGTTACCGCAGACAAGAAGCTTTCCTCCGTCCTTCCAGCTTATGTTAAGTATTGAGAC
>JAAZGC010000333.1 GCA_012511425.1 Clostridiales bacterium
CTCGATGTTGTCATATCAAACGTCATCAGCTGGATATTCGCCGTGATCTGGGCTTATTTCGGAAATAAGATATTCGTATTCCGTGATAAGGAAAAGCTGCCGGAAAGGGTGGCTTTCCAGATTTTTAAATTTATCTCTTCAAGATTGTTTTCACTCGGCGTCGAAACCGCGCTGATATGGTTAGGATATGAAAAGATCGGCATTTCAAAATTTCTGGTTAAGCTGCCGGTCGCGATATTTGTCGTGATTCTGAACTACATAACCGGAAAGCTGGTGGTGTTTGCGCACCCGAAGCAATCCTCCGCATCGCACACGGCTCCCGAAGAAGACGTTATAGACGGTAAGGAGCATACGCCGCAGAATTAAGCCGGAAAGATTTTGACGGTTTCGTTAATAATTAACAGATAACCGTTGATTTGCATCCGGATGTGTGGTAGAATGCTTCTGTTGACAAACAATAATTTATTTTCAGAAATATACGGGGGGTTCAGATGAACCGAAGCAAAGAAAAAGCCGACAAGCGGAAGAGAACGGGAACAATCCCGCTTCTTCTCGGTTCGTTGGGCTTTGCGGCATTTATCTTCGTCTGCCTTTTTTTTGCGGCGGATATGCGATACAAAGAAAGTCTCGTGCCGGCGGCGGCGGTTTCGGTAAACGGATCAAAACTCGGCTATATGCAGGATTTTGCGTCGGTCGAAAACGCCGTAAATGAGCTGGAAGACGATTATTCGCTGATATACGGCGAATCGAAGCCGTTTGATATCGTCTATGGCTGCGAGATCGAGCTGACGGACGGCAAGATCGATTATTTAACCGATAAAGAATGCCGCGAAGCGATAGCCGAAATAACCGGCGTTGCATACAGATGCCCGAGGGCATACAGTTTCTATATCGACGGCATATATGCGGGCACATGCTGCAGCCGCAGACTTTTCGACGAAGCTTATTTGGCGGCGCAAAGATTTGAGTTTAACCGTCTTCGCGAGTCGGATCCGACGGTATCTCAGATCTGCGTCAAAAGCAAGGTAACATCTAAGCAGGTCATCCTTGCAAGACAGGAAACGGACGACTTCGATGCGCTCTACCGGCGGCTGCTTGACACTCCCGCGAATGAGAGCACAAAAAGCGGCACCAAAGCCATCTTCCGTTATAACGTAATAAAACTTGAAACGACAAATACCATGATCCCGATCGGGACAAGCTACGAATACAGCAGCGACTGGTATCAGGGCTATTCCTTCAAAAGCGCCGACGGCTCTCTCGGCATCCGCAGCCAAACATATGAAGTCGAATACGACGGCGGCAGGGAGATCGGCCGCAGCTTCGTTTCGTCGAAAATCCTCGCAGAAATGAAGCCGGATGTATACACGGTAGGATCAAAAATCACGCCGAGGGCGGTTGCGACCGGCACCTATAAATTCCCGGTCCGCAGCGAATTTCATTATTCGTCGTTATACGGCGAACAACGAGTTCAATTTGACGGCGACAGCTTCCATTACGGCATCGATATCGTGGTGGATGAAGGCACTCCGGTTTTTGCCTCCGACGGCGGGCGGGTAAGTTATGTCAACACAACGCCGAGCTACGGCACTATGATAATCATCGATCATGCGAATTATATGCAGACTTGTTACGCCCATCTGAGCGAAGCGTGCGTCAATGTCGGCGATTGGGTTTATCAGTGGCAGCATATCGCATATTCCGGCAACACGGGGGTTTCGACTGCCCCCCACCTGCACTTCGAGATGCGCTTTTTGTATACGCCGATCGATCCGTTCGATTATCTGGAGAAGACGTATGGCTACTATTGATCTTGCCAGGGTCACTGCCCAAGCGGCAAGATACGGAGCGGCTCTCGGCGCCGACCTCAAGCTCCGCATGAGCGATCTTGAGAATCTCGACCGGATGCTGCTCAGCTTTTCAAAAGAAAATTTCGACAGAAATAAGAAGGCTGAGCTAACCTTCATATTCGGAATATATGTCGGACAAACGCTGATTTCCTGCGAGCTTGCCATACTCGGTTTTGGCTGGTCCGATTCGCCGATGGGAGCGATACTCACAAACGGCAGGGACTTTATCTCCCCGCTCTCCGCGGTATCGTTGAGGCTGGAGGGGCAGGGACTGCCGCTTCCCGAATACTGCAAAAGAGAGCTTGAACGGATTAAAAAGCATAAATAAAAACACCGCGC
>JAAZGC010000042.1 GCA_012511425.1 Clostridiales bacterium
AAAAAACGCTTGCATTGTTCCTTTGCATACTGTTATTGTTCTCGTTTATTGCCTGCGGCAATGCCGACACGACCGGTATATCGGAAACTGCAGACGGACAAAATTCCTGTTCTGAGGAAACGGAAACCCCAGCTGAGGACAGCGCAAATAATAAACTCTATACATCATATCTTACTCCCGAGGATTTTTCGGGGGAAGAGTTCAGAATATATACATCAAACAGCATCAACGGTTTGAAATTGGTTACCACCCTGAACTATGGCGAAGAAGAAACCGGTGAGGTGGTAAACGATGCGCTTGTCGCGCGCGACCGCTGGCTTGAGGAGACATACAAGGTTGAACTCAGCTTCACCGTTGACGACTCTACCGCAAAAGCAAGCATAGCCGGAATGCTGAATAAGCTGGTGCTTGCCGGAGACGACGTATATGGCGCCGTAATAGAGGATGTCGCTCAGGTGGCGAAAGGCATGACCATGGCCGGAACCGCCTACTCGATGAGTGAAGTTCTTTCTGCCGATCTTTCGGCCGGTTACTGGATGCCGGAAATAAACGAGCAGCTCAAAATAGGCGGGAAATCCTATTTTGCGGCAAGCTCCATCAGTCCGCGGTTTTATGGTTCGGCGTATATCATCATGTTTAACCGCGATCTTGCGTCAAATCTGGGAATCAATGATCTTTACGATCTGGTAATCGGTGATAAATGGACAACAGACAAGCTGATGGAGTATTCCCGTCTCGGGGTTGCGGATATAGACGGTGATGCGCAGATCACCGGCAAAGATCAGGTCGGTATGTTCTACGAGGTTCTGACACCCGAAGCCCTGGTAATGGGTGCCGGTTATCATTATGTCGAGAATATAGGCGGCGAATTAAAAATCATGCTCGAAGATCAGGGGCTGCAGTCATATATGGATAAACTCAGCCGATTCTTCCAGGAAGAAGGTATATTCTGGACCAACGATAAAGGTTTCAGCGAGAGTGATACGATTAATAACGGAACATATCTCTTCTTTAATCCCTGTACTTTCAACCTCGATGAATTTCGCGACCTCGATTATGATTACGGCATTCTTCCGATGCCGAAGAGGGATGAAGCGCAGGAGCATTATATTAGCTACGCTCAGCCGTGGGTTGTGGCGGTTCCGGTAGTGCCTGCCACAGTGACGGGCGAAAGGCTGAACATGACCGGAGTCATGCTTGACGCCATGGCTGCTTACGGTTACGATTATCTCCGTCCGGCAATTTACGAAAATGTGATTCAGCTCAAAGGAACCCGCGACGAGCAATCGGCTGAGATAGTGAATCAGCTTTTTGACCATGTTACCTTTGAGCTTGCCGCAATACTTAGATTCGGAAGTTTTGACGATAAAATAAATGCATATTTTACCAATAATCTCGGCAGGCAGGATATAGCTTCTCTTTATGCGTCTGTAAAAAGTTCAGCAGAAGGTGAGATTGAAAAGATATCAAATACTTACGCCGAGCTTGAACAGGCAAGAAAAGGATAATATCGGCAGGTACCGACAGGATTTCAGAAATATGACTACAATAAAAACCGCAAAAATCCCGACTTCAAAATGCTGAAGAAACGCTGTATATAAAGTATTATCATAATTTCACGCAACAACAGGAGGAAGTTAATGACCGATCGCGAAAACTTTTTGTCAATAGCGAGACGCACCGGCTACGAAAGAATGCCCGTTAGCTTTTCCATGTGTCCGGCTCTTGCGCAGAAATATAACGACTACATTAAAGAGCATCCGCTGAAATTAAATCGGCAGTACGGAGATATCGGCGGAATAGGAGCCAAATACACAGATGCGGAAACATTCCGGAGAAAATATTACGCCGATAAATCTTTCAAACCGGGCACACAGATAGACGGCTGGGGTGTTGCGCATGAACCCGGTTCCGCCGCGGCATACCATATGACATACATGCATCACCCGATGGACAAATTCGATTCCGTCGAGCAGATACTTGAATATCCGTTACCTGTTTTTGATAAAAGCAGAATTCCGGAAATGAAAAAACAGGCCGAAGCGCTTCACGAAAGCGAACAAGCCGTTATGGGCAGCATGCAGTGCACGGTATGGGAAACCGCATGGTATATGCGCGGCATGGAAAACCTGATGTGCGACATGGTTACGGATGACGAGATGGCGGAGGTGCTGCTTGACCGCGTAACCGAAACGGCGGTAATGCGTGCCGAAGCGTTTGCCGAGGCGGGAGCCGACGCACTCTTCCTGGGCGACGACGTCGGAATGCAGCATTCAATCATGATGAGCGAAACGCTATATGACGAGTGGCTGAAACCGCGGCTCAGGCGCGTCATCGACGCCGCGCGCGCTTACAACCCCGACATCGTCATATTCTATCACTCGTGCGGCCGCGTGACGGAACTGATACCGCATTTAATCGATGCCGGCATCGACGTCCTTAATCCGGTTCAGCCGGAATGTATGGACTTCCTTGAAATCCACGATAAATACGGCGACCGCCTGAGCTTTCACGGAACCATAGGCACGCAGTCGGTCATGCCGTTCGGAACGCCGGAGGATGTGCGCCGTGAGGTTTTTAAGAATCTCGAAATTGCGGGTCGCAAAGGCGGACTTTATGTCTGCCCGACACATCTGCTTGAACCCGAAGTTCCGCTTGAAAACGTGCTCGCATATATACATGCATGCGAAGATTATACGAGTTAATCGAAAAATTGCAATCTCCGGTATGCTTTTCAAGGCCGATTAATAGTCGTAAAGCAAAACGAGAAACCCGGGATGTTTGATTATGTGGTTATAAATAAGATATATCATCACCGCTCGAGTAATACATAACATTCATTCCTTGACAAACCGAACGGGATATGATATGATTTAAAAGGCGCAAGTGAATAATTATGCGAGTCGGGATGCAAATAAAAACATCACCCTTTAAGATACTTCGCGATGAAGCGCTTTATAAATTTCGAATAATTAAGAGAAGAGGATGATTACATGAACAAAAAAAGCAAAAGCCCGAACGATAAGCTGAGCGTTGCCATTATCGGTATCGGCATTCAAGGCCGCGGACTTACAAGCGGATTCCTTTGGCAAGGCGTGAACGTCGCCGCTATATGCGATGTCGATACCACCCGCCGTCTGGACGGTGTGAAGCGCGTAGAAGAGTTTTACAAAGCCCATCCCGATAAGGGCAAGCCGGGCAACTGTAAAGCATACAGTGATTTCCGCGATGTGCTTGCCCGCGATGACATCGACATGGTCTGTATCGCAACCCCCGACCATTGGCACGCCTACATAACCATCGCGGCAATGGCTGCCGGCAAGGATGTATACTGTGAAAAGCCGCTGACCTACACCGTCGATGAAACTGTTAAAGTCATGGCTGCCGCCAAAAAATATAATCGTATCCTTCAGGTCGGCGCAATGCAGCGTTCGGCTTTCGAGTTCCGTACCGCCTGCGAGCTTGTAAGAAACGGCTGCATCGGTAAGATCAAGCACGTCGAATGTTCCTTCGGTGGTCCTTCCCGCCCTCACTTCGACCCCAAGGAGGACATCCCGATGGAGCCGGGACTTGATTGGGATATGTGGTGCGGAGGCGCCCCGCTTGTGATATACAACGACCAGCTCTCCCCGCGCGGCGTGCATGACTTTTACCCGATGGTCTGGCGCATGGACGACCTTTTCGGAACAGGTTACTGCGGCGACTGGGGCGCGCATCATCTGGATATAGCACAGTGGGGACTCGATATGGATAACGGCGGTCCCGTCAAAGTTATCCGCGCCGAACGCACCGAAGCGGATAAAGCTAACGCTGAGCTGGGAGGACGCGCTCAGTCGGGAGCCATGTTTGTCTTCGACGGCGGAACAACTGTGATGCACAAACCCGGGCAATTCGGCGTAATCTTCCACGGTTCCGAGGGCTCTGT
>JAAZGC010000043.1 GCA_012511425.1 Clostridiales bacterium
CGGCGACGCACAGGAAGGCGTCGAAGTCGTGATGTTCGGATATGACGGCGGCGTCCGAGAGCAGTTCATCGACGGGCGAAATTACATCTGCCGCCGAAACGAACCTGTCCTGGCGGCGGACGAAATCCTCGTCCCCGGCCACCACAACGTCGAAAATTATATGGCCGTCATCGCCGCGCTCGAGGGATTCGTCCCGGACGAAGAGATACGCCGCTTCGCCCGAACCTTCGGCGGTGTTGAGCACCGCATTGAGCTTGTCTGCGAAAGGAACGGAGTGAAGTTTTACAACAGCAGCATCGACTCCAGCCCCGCCCGGACGATAGCCGCACTTGAGTCCTTCGATTACGACCCGAACCGCCTCCCCGGCGCGCCGATAAAGGAAAAAACGCCGGACGAGCGGCGGCTGATAGTCATCATGGGCGGATATGACAAGAAAATCCCGTTTGAGCCGCTCTCTGAGCCGCTCTGCCGCCTTGCGAAGGCGGTCGTCTTCACCGGTGCCGCCGGGGAGAAGATAAAGCAGGCCGTCACCGGCGGCGCCGAGTTTTCAAAGCGGCCGTGTGAATATCACTCGGTTCCCGACTTCGACGAAGCCGTCCGATGTGCCGCGGCGCTTGCAAAAAGCGGAGATATCGTCATCCTTTCCCCCGCCTGCGCCAGCTTCGACGCCTTCCCCAACTTCATGGCGCGGGGAGACAGATTCAGAAAGCTCCTCGGTTGATCAATGCCGCTTCCGGCGCAGATAATCAAATTTACCGACCTTTATTATAATATATAAAAACCTTTATGAAGAAAAGACTTTTTTCAATCTTTTTCGCGGCAGTTTCGGCGCTTTTATGCTGTCTGCCGCTGTATGCGGCCTATCTCGAGGCGCCTGACGCCCCGGATACCGGTTACACCCGCGCCGCGGTCATGTACCACCTCGAATCGGGGACGCTGCTTTATGCAAAAAACCCCGATATGCAGCTCTATCCCGCTTCGACGGTCAAGCTGATGACGGCCATTCTGACGGCCGAACACTTCGCCGGCGCGCTCGACACGACTGTGACGGTATCATCATCGGCGGTCAGAGGCATCGGCGGAAACTACATTCAGCTTGCGGCGGGCGAGAGGACGACCGTAGAGGCGCTGCTCTGCGCAATGATAATCGGCGGGGCGAACGACGCCGCAAACGTGCTGGCGGAGGCGGTCTCCGGCTCGATACCGGATTTCGTCGCCCTGATGAACGACCGCGCGCATGAGCTCGGCTGCGAAAACACCAGCTACATGAACCCGACCGGCGTCGACGAAGACGGCGCATATACCACCGCCGCCGACACCGCAAGAATCGCCATGTACGCCTCGTCGATCGACATAATCGCGGGCATCGCCGGGGAGCGGAGCTACGTCATGCCGGCGACTAATACCGCGCCGGAGCGGACGATCCGCAACCGCAACTACTTCATCTCGACCGCGATAACCGACCAATACCGCCGCAGCGACATCATCGGCCTGAACGCCGGCTCAAGCAAGAACGGCGGCGCCTCCCTCGTCGCGACCGCCGACAACGGCTCGTATAACTACCTCTGCGTCGTGCTGGGCGCTTCGACCGACTCGGAAAATATTTACAGCTACACCATAGCCTCCGATCTGCTCGATTGGGCATACAAAAGCTACAACTACTCGGCGGCGATCTCCCGTTCCGACCTTATCTGCGAGGTGCCGGTTCTGCTTTCGAGCGGCGCTGACTATGTCGTGTTCACCCCGGCGGAGGACATCGATTTTTTCATGCCGAAAAACTTCAACGTTCTGACCGACGTCCGCGTCGACTATGTGATTGAAGACGAAGTGCTGACCGCCCCCGTCGAAAAGGGGCAGAAAAACGGCACCGTCACCGTCTATGACAGAACCAACGGCGAAATAATCGGCTCGACCGACCTCATCGCGGTGTCAAACGTCGACAGAAGCGAATTAAAATACCGCCTGAATCAGCTGAAAGAGCTGTTCGTCCGCCCGACGACGCTGGCAATAGCCGCCGTCTGCGCCGCCGCCGCCTTTGTTGCGGTTGTGGTGACGGCGTACAGACGCGCCCG
>JAAZGC010000334.1 GCA_012511425.1 Clostridiales bacterium
ATCGAAAGCAGCAGCGAGAGGAGCTTTTTCATTGAAACATCCTTTTAAATCTGTCACAGTAGTATTGAACATTCTTCCATTTTGCGTCGGGCGGGAGACGGTGGTCGGGGCAGGGGATGAATCCGCCGAGGTCGATCTGCGCTTTCAGCCGCTCAAGCTCGGCGTCGACGTCGGAATAGTCTCCGGCGAGGATCAGCTTGTTCATGCCGCCGACGCCGCGGAGCCCTCTGCCGTATTTTTCCCGCCAGGGGATGATGGTCGCTTCCCAGGTGCCGTATTCGATCGGGAACATTATATTGACGCCGTTTTCAAGCCAGATCGGCACCAGAAGATCGATGTCGCCGTCGCAGTCGAGGGAGGACAGCTCACAGCCGTGCTTTGCAAGCAGGTCTGTGAGGCGGCTGTAGTGCGGACCGACAAATTCCCTGAAGATATCCGGTTTTACGAGAGGACCGTTCTTGAAGCAGATATCCTCCCAAAAATGACCGAAGTCGGGGCGGATGCCGGCGCCTAAAACCGCTTCTAAGTTGGTATAGCAGACGTCGGCGACGGCGTTTATCAGGTCGGCAAAAAGTTCTTCGTCATCGTAATAGAGGTAGGAAAGCGCCTCGACACCGAGCATATCGCGGATGCAGCCGTAAAGGGAGCCGACATGGATTCCGAAGGGGCGGTCCTGTATCTCGTCCTGCCGCGCCGCTACCTGCTTTAAATGCTCAAGGTTATAGCGGGCGGGGGAGGGCTGGAGTTTCGGAAGATACAGCTCCTCAAAGGCTTTTCTGTCGGTCAGGAGAGTGCCGATAGTCTGGGCGAAGGATTCGGCTCCCGGGCGGCTGCGCTCGATCATGCCGCTGCCGTTTACATATGTTACGTATTCGCCGTCGCGGGAGAGTTCCCTGTACTCAAATCCCGGCATAAGTCCGCCGTGCGAGCCGACGGAGGCGTACCAGCCGTAATCGAAGCCCAGTTTTTTGAAGACGCGGTTTTCCTTGTCGGGGGCTTTCATATCTTCGTCCGAGATATGCCCCTCGGCGTGCCAGACGTGATAAAGCTCGTCCCAAGCGCCGAAATGCACGCAGGGAAGGGCGTCGTAGTCCTGATAATTCAGGACTGCCATCGTGTTTCGGCGAAGCGTTTTGCTCATATCGCACCTCGTGTTTTGGTTTTACGGTGTTATATTTTATATATTTTTCGGAATTCCCGCCAGCCGTCGAGGCCGGCTTTTTTTATCGCGCCGAAGATCCGCTGCTTTACCCCTTTTTCTTTTTTGTCAAGCGATTCGAGCAGCTTTCGGGCTTCCTCCCGCTCGGTTCTGCCGTCTTCGGGGCAGAGATTCGGGAAGAGCGGCAGGGAGGGATTGCGGCCGACAAAGCTCTTTATCTCTTTTTCGGGAAGATAGCAGAGCGGGCGGATGAGGGTGATGTCCCGCCGATCGAGATAGGTGACCGGCGAAAGGGTGCCGATCCGCCCTTCGTGTATCAGCGCCAGCATGAAGGTATCGACGACGTCGTCGAAGTGGTGCCCGAGAGCGACCTTGTTCGCGCCCATCTGTTGCGCCGCCGAATGGAGGGAGCCGCGCCGCATCCGGGCGCAGAGGCTACATGGGTTTGACTCTTTTCTTACGTCGAAGACGATCTTTGCGATTTTCGTCGGGATTATGCGGTATTCAACGCCGCAGCTGCGGCAGAATTCGGCAGCGGGTGAAAAATCCGCCCCTTCAAAGCCCATATCGACGGTCGCAGCGCAGATGTCGAAACTTACCGGCAGAAACTTTTTCAGCTCGATAAGCGACGCCAGCAGCGCGGCGGAGTCTTTGCCGCCGGAAAGACCGACTAAGATTTTGTCGCCGTCATTAATCATATCATAATCTTCGACGGCGCGGCGGACATGGCTGAGCAACCGCTTTGACCCGGCAAATCCGGCGGCCGGGTTTTCGTTTCCGGAAATTTCTTCCTGCAGTTCGCCGCTCATTTTTTCGGCTTTCCGTGTTTGAGGCGGTATCCGACGGCGTTCAATATAAAGGCGGGGAGCGCCATCATCCGTCCGATGCGGCTCGGCTGCTTCATCAGCCGATAGAACCACTCGAGATGGTGGTCGATGAACCATTGCGGCGCCCGCTTTGCCGTGCCGGCGTAAACGTCGATCGAGCCGCCGAAGCAGCCGGCGAGGGTGACGGATTCGAATTTCGCTTTATTCTTTTTTACCCAGCTCTCCTGCCGCGGCACTCCCATGCAGACGCAGAGAAGGCGGGCGCCGCTTTCGTTTATCTGCCGGACGACTTCCTCGTCGTCTTTGAAATATCCGTCGCGGGTGCCGGCTATAATAAGTCCGGGGTTGGCTTTTTTGAGATTCTCCGACGCGGTATCCGCAACGCCCGGCTTGCCGCCGAGCAGGAAGACCGGAACTCCCGTTTCCGCCGAAAGGGTTATCAGCCGCCCCATCAGGTCAACCCCGGCGACTTTGCCTTTTTTGAGCGGCGTGCCGAGTATCTTCGACGCCAGCACAACGCCCGCCCCGTCGGGGATTATCAGGGCGGCGTCGTTGATTATATCGTAATATTCCGGCTGTTTTATGCAGAGCCGGACTATCTCCGAGTTCGGCGTGTGAATTGCTTTGCAGCCTTCTTCCGCGAGCAGCCCGCGGCAGAATTCGACCGCTTCGCCGAGGGTGCAGGAGTCGAAAGGCACTCCCAGAATTTTTATCTTTTCCATGAATATACTCCGTCGTTTCGGTATAATGATTATAGCATAATTTACTCTGCTTTTCAAGTAAATGAGTTAAATAAAAAAGAATGATCCCGAAAGACCATTCTTAAATCAGAACCCCTTTTATTTTCCGTCCGCGCCCGCCGGTTCCGCCGTACTTCCGACGGCTCTGTATACCGCCGACGCCAGCATTCCGCCGAGCAGATTTCCGAGGGCGGTTGAGGAAATTATGATAAACTGCGCCGCGAATGAAAAATCATACACCGCCGACGCGATCATCACCTCCGAAAGGGTGGTTATGCAGTTGGAAAATCCGCCGATTGTATACGCGAACACCGCCGCGATCGCCATATATACCCTGCCGGTGCGCTTGTAAAATTCGACGCCGATGAATATAAGTATGCCGCAGACGACCGACCGTGCGATGAAATACACAAAGAATCCGCCGAACACTTCGGCGTCCGTTCCGAAGGAATTTGCGATCGCATTGTAGGCGCCGGACGCGGCGGAGGAATTGAATTCGCCGAAAAACACGTCAAGCCCGCCCCTGCTTCCGGACAAAATCATCGTCGGCAGAAACGCAAGCCGCAGCAGATTGTGTGCGGCATAACAGCCGAGGAAGTTTGAAGCATAGAGCAGGAGCATATTTCCCGCGGACTTCGAAAGCGGTTTTTCATAGAGAAAATACCCCGATGCGCCGGCGAACAGCTTCAGCTTGCCATTTAAAACGACCAGCAGGCCTATTGCCAGCATCATCGGAGCGGCGAGAAGCGCCGGATAAGAACCCGCGGCGTCGCCTGAAATCTTGTAATATATCAGCGAAGTAATATACGAAATTATCCCGGCGGCAAGGCCGCAGAGCGCGGTGTTCAGCGTTTTTTTCATAAAATTCGCTCCGGTTTTTGAAATTCAGCCTTCGTTTTTGCTTCTTACCAGAAATGCGTTGGGGAGGCGGCGGCCGTATTCGGGG
>JAAZGC010000044.1 GCA_012511425.1 Clostridiales bacterium
ATAAAGCTAACGCTGAGCTGGGAGGACGCGCTCAGTCGGGAGCCATGTTTGTCTTCGACGGCGGAACAACTGTGATGCACAAACCCGGGCAATTCGGCGTAATCTTCCACGGTTCCGAGGGCTCTGTATCGGTTGACCGTGGCGCCTTTGAGATTAAATACGGCAATAATTTTATGATAAGCACCCGCAACGGCGACGCTGTGAAGGAACTTGACAATGCAATTTCCACGGCGCGGAAGATCTTCCTGACCGACAGCACATATAAAACTAAGCTTTACGATACCGGCGGCAGCCACATCGCCGATTTCATTTCCGCGGTAAAATCCCGTAAGCCGGCCTTCTCGAATGAAGATGTAGGCGGTCACGCAACGATCCTATGCCATCTTATGAATATATCATATGTCCGTGACGCAAGTTTCGACTGGGATCCCGTGAATATGACCTTTGCAAACGGAACCGGCGACCCCGCCTGGCTGGTTCGCGAAGGCGGCTATCGCAACGGCTGGACGGTTTAAGCGGAATATAAATCCTACATATATATGGTATTATAAACTCAATTAAATAATAATGCCCCTTCGGAGCAGAACCTCGAAAAAACGAGACTGTTTTGAGGGGCATATCATTTTTCTCTGATTTAGTTAAATTTACCGCCGGCATTGCAAAATCTGCGGTTCTATGATAAAATATTGCTGTATTGTTATGACATTCCGCGAAAAAAGCTGTAAACGTCTGAAAAACGCAGACAGAGAGGTATATATGAAATCAGGAAGTCACGATTACAGTTTCCGAAACCAAAATTTCTGCGCGATCCCGCCGTTGACGCTAACGCCGAACGCTTGCGGAAGCGCCGCCGCTTGCAAAATAGATGACAGCTGGGAAATCATCGTTCCGGCGAGTGATTCCCGTCTGGTAAGGTATTATGCGGACGATCTGAGTCATTTTTTCGCGGATGCTTTCGGGGTGTCTCTCCGCATTCGCTATGTGAAGAATATTCGGTCATATATCGATAATCCGTCCGGGAAGATTATACTGATACAGGAATCGGACAGGGTGGGGAATACCGTAATGTCGGATAAAAAAGCCGCTTTTCATCTGCTTGTGACGGATAGCCATGTAATCGTAACCGGAAAAACGGAAAGAGGAACCGCAAGAGGAGTATATTATCTGGAAGACAGTATGCGTCTTCGCGGAGAATGCAGTCTGCTCCCCCAAGACAGCGAACACGCGCCGCTGTTCTGCCCCAGAATGACCCATTCGGGCACCGAATTCGATACCTTTCCCGACAATTTTCTGGAGGCCTGTGCCCACGCCGGACATCCGGACAGCCACCTGCACGGATTTGAGGACCCGGAAGCGCTCTGGCCGGGAGCCGGTCGGGGATATTGTGATTTTGCCAACCTTGTTTGGCGCGCGAAAGGTTACGGACTCGCTGTATACGTATACAGCCATATACTTTGTGACATCCATCCGGATGAGCCGGAAGCGGAAGCTTATTATGAAGCGTCTTTCGGCAAACTTTTTAAAAGCGCTCCCGGAATAAAGGGACTGATTTTTGTCGGAGAAACCTTTGAATTCCCGTCCAAAGACCCACATACCTCCGGTGTCCGCTGTCAGCTGCAGCCAAAAGACGATCCCCGCGTATCGCCGGGATGGTACCCATGCTATGATTATCCGCAGCTGCTTTCGCTGATACAGAAGACCGTCCGGAAGTATAACCCCGACGTGGATATTGTATTCTGGACCTACAACTGGGGATATGTGGATAAAGAAGCAAGACTCGCGCTTATCGAAAATTTGCCGAAGGATATCACTCTGCAGTTGACGTTTGAAATGTGGGAATCCTTTGTCGGCGTAAACGGAAAGCGATATTCTATCGACGACTATTCCATTTCTTTCCCGGGTCCGTCGCAGGTGTTTATCGACGAAGCAGAAAAAGCGAAAGAGCTGGGTATCCGGCTGTATACCATGGCAAATACCGGCGGAAGGACATGGGACAACGGCGCAGCGCCGTATCTTCCGGTACCGCAGCAGTGGCAGAAACGGTATGAAGCGCTGTGCAGAGCAAACAAGGAATACGGTCTTTCAGGACTTATGGAGAACCATCATTACGGCTGGCTCCCATCCTTCCTCAGCCTGTTTTCCAAAAATGCGTTTACATCAAACGGTCTGCCAAACGACGAAATGCTCCGGCAAATCGCCGCGCGGGATTACGGCTCGTGCGCCGACCTTGCGCTGCGGGCATGGGAATGTTTCAGCGAAGGCATTTCCAAAGTAATAGCGGCGGGCGTTGATCAGTACGGACCTTATCGCTGCGGACCTACCTATCCGCTTTTATTTGATCAGACGTCGGCGGAGCTGCAGATTCCTTCCGCACCATGGGCGTGGCATAAAGGCGGGAGTATCTGGAATCCGGTTTACCCGGATTCGGTTTTTCCGAACTATGAGAACGTTATTATGCGGTACCGCCATGTAAAAACGGTTAAGGAGCATTTTGCCTGCGGCGTAAAGCTGCTTGCTGAAGCGGCGGAAACACTTAAGGTACCTTTTGGAAGCGAAGTATCCCGCCAAATAGCCGTGGCAAAATTTCTTTTATGCACATATGTGACGACGGAGAACGTGATCGGATGGACAATGGCGAAAGCGCTTCTGCTCCGCGGGGAAAAAGACATTCCCAAAGACGTAATATGCACTGTCAGTCAAACGCTGGGCATACAGGACACACCGGAAGAACTTGCGGAATACATGAAACAGGTTGCGGCAAAGGAAACCGAAAACGTCGCGGCTGCACTCAAATGTTGGGAAGAAGACAGCAGCATCGGTTTTGAAGCTTCGATGGAATATGTATTCAACGATGTCTTTGCCGAATGGAAAAATGCAGAAACCGAACGTTCATTGCAAAGGCTGGAAAGATGGTTTGATAATAATCATTTCTGATATGCAAGCAGGCGCTGTGAAGCATACAGGCGGAGAGTCTTTCTGTCGGTTGAATAAAATGTATAAAATAATCAAAAGGAGCTGCAGCAAAGTTTGTTTTTTTGCTGCAGCTCCTTGATTTTTTGTCTATTGTCCTGCGAAACAGTCTATCGTCGCCTGGATGGCGGCGACCAGTTTGCTTTCCCTGGAAGCCGCAAAAGAGGCGATGTCTGTGCTGCCCTTGCCGATACGGGTAGACATATCACCGGCGAAGTTCGCCCAGCCGTAGACATTGGCAAGAGAAGCCTTGCCGTTGGCGAAGATAATATCAAGCATCTCCTGCGACTGTTCGTCCTGGATGCGCTTGAAATCGAGAGTCACATCGAAGTGGTGACTTCGGTCTCTGCGATCGTATCGCCTGCAGTTACCGTCGTTTCGTTAACTGCTTCGTTTCCCGAGCCGCTCCCGCATGATGCAAGGACAGATAATATAACCGCAGAAAGCAGCAGAATGGAAGCAAGCCTTGTTTTTTTCATTCCAAACCTCCGTGAAGATAATAAGAGGGTGTTATCATATTTTATTATACACTACCGTAAGAATAAATACAAGTATATCAACCAAAAGTTTTACAATAACCTGACAACAATTTGATGACAGCGTAAACAAAGATATGTCATAATTCATTTTGAAGTTTTATGTTTATGATATTTTTCGCCGACTATATAATAAAACCTGTTGACAGCTATGCTTACGTTATGATAAAATAGTATTTAAATAACATCCCGAGTAGGGGAATGTCCGGAATTAAACAGAGGTGTATACAATGAAAACAAAAAGAATTTTCTGTATGCTGACAGCAGCGCTGATGCTCGTTTCGGCTGTTGCCTCCTGCGGCTCGGAGGGAGGTGCGACCGCAGTTACCACAAATGAATCGGCGACTACGGCGGCACCCGAAACCACGGAGACCTCGCTTTTTATGAACGACGACCTGCCGGAGCTTGATTTTGAAAGCGCCGAGGTTAAGGTTTTCTGTTGGGAGAGCTGGGATCAGGCCGAGTTCTTCGTTGAGGAGGATACCGGCGAAATCCTCGACTCTGTAATATATGATCGCAACCTGAAAGTTGAGGAACGGCTGAATATAGACCTTGTCTGGGTAATGAAACCCCGCGATTCGGCCGCTTACGGCTCCGCTCTCAAGGATGCCATGTCAGCTCAGAATTTATCGGGTGATGTTATCTACGATCTGGTGGCGTGCTACGGAGCGCGGGTAGCCTCCTGCGCCGTGGACGGGCATCTCTCAAATCTTAACGATGCTCCGTACATGGATCTGAGCAAACCCTGGTATTCCGAATCGGCAATAGCCGCCGGTCAGCTGGGCGATGGCTTCAACTATTTCTTTGCCGGAGATATCTCCTACAACTACCTGTCGCGTATGTCGGGTATATTCTTCAACCGCGGCATGATAAACAATTTCGGCCTTGAGGATCCTTACAAGCTTGTTCTTGACGGCAAATGGACCATCGATAAGCTGCTTGAGATGATAAACGGTACCTATGTCGACCTGAACGGCAACGGCAAAGCGGATAAGGAAGATCAGTTTGGTATTATGACCGCCTCCGACCAGATGAATACTCTATACTACGGCACAGGCTCACACTTCATCAGCCATGACGAAAACGGTGTCCCCCGGCTCAGCGACGATATCTTTTCCGAGCGCACCATGATGATAATCGAAAAGTATCTCGGCGTCTTCGCCGATCCCGCCGCATTCAAACACCCCACGGTTGACGACACCGCAATCTTCGACACCGGCCGCTGCCTATTCTACATCTATCCGCTTGGTCATGTAAATGATGCCACCCTCCGTGATTCCGAGACAACTTACGGCTTTATTCCGCAGCCCAAGCCCGCAGAAACCGAGGAAAACTATCATGCATCGGTCACAAATGCAGTAACTCTCTTCGGCATACCGCTGGTGGTAGAGTCGATGGAGCGCGCATCTGCGCTTGCCGAGTGTCTGTCCTCCGAGGGTTATCGTCTGGTTTCTCCCGCCGTCTTTGAAATAGTATATAAAGTGAAATACAACTACTCCGAAGGCAGCGAGCAGTCAGAAATATTCGACATGATGCGCCGGAATGTCGTTTTTGACTTCGGTAAGCTCTTTATGGACTCCTTCTCCGGTTTCACAAACGGCGTAATCAGCGAAACCCTCTGGAGCGGCAAAAATAAATACGCATCCGTGGTAGCCTCCAAGCGCGAGTCTTGGGAGAACACTCTGCAGAAGATCATAGAAAATCTGACTGCCGTGAAAAATTAAGGCGCATTAAAATATCATTAATTTAACCTTTGAAAGGTTTGGGATTCACCGGAAAAGCCGGATAAATCGTGTGTTTATCCGGCTTTTTTATGTTTAATATGAATTTTCCTGAATGTTTCGCATCATTCCGCTATTCATGCTTGACAACAAAAAAACCGCGTAGTATAATAAACAAAAACGATGGAACAATGGGAGGCAACCATGGATAAAGTCAGATACGGCGTTATCGGTCTCGGAATGGGCAGAGCCCATATATCCGGAATGAGAGAAATCATGCGCGCGGAGCTTACGGCTGTCTGCGACACGAACGAAGAGCGTTTGGCGGACTGCCTGAAGAGCTATCCCGGAGTCGTGGGGTATACAGATTACAAAGCGCTTTTGGAGCGTGACGATGTAGACGCAGTGGTCGTAGCGACACCCGACCGGCTTCATCGCGAAATGACAGTAGCTGCCATCAATGCTGGAAAGCATGTGCTTTGCGAAAAGCCGATGGCGCTTACGCTTGAAGACTGTCAAATGATGATCGATGCCTCTCGTAATACCGACAGGAAGCTTATGATAGGTCAGATATGCCGGTTTACACCAGGATTCATGCGAGCGAAACAGCTTATCGACAACGGAGAAATCGGCGACCTTTTCTTTGTTGAAAGCGAATACGCTCACGATTATTCCAAAATCCCCGGCACCTTCTCAAACTGGCGTCTTGACCCCCTCCGCCACGGTTTTCTGGGCGGAGGCTGTCACGCCGTCGACCTTGTCCGCTGGATTGCCGGAAATCCATATGAAGTAGCCGCGTTCGCCAATAAAAAGATGCTCGTAGACTGGCCGACCGATGACTGCACGATTGCCATTATGAAGTTCCCGAACGATGTAATCGGCAAGGTGTTTGTCTCCATCGGCTGCAAGAGAAACTACACAATGAGAAGCGTATTCTACGGCTCAAAAGGCACAATCATCGTCGATAACACAAACCCGGTAATGCAGGTTTTTAAAACCGAATCTGACTGCGGCTTTACCGTCCCGATGCTCTACCCGATTTCCCTGAATAACCACAACACGGCTGGCGAAATAGCCTCCCTGACGGACGCCATTCTGAACGACATACCCATTGAGATGGACGCTGTAGAGGGGGCAAGCACCGTAAAAGCCGCTCTCGCCGCCGTAGAATCCTCAAAAACCGGACGGATCGTAAAGGTAGATTACGATTTCTGAACCTGAATAATGCATTTATGGTTATTTCCGCATGATGGTTTTCTATACGAAAAATCCTTTCCATGACAAAAATCTCATGGAAAGGATTTTATTTTAATATTTTTTTCCGAGGTTAATCGTAAATTGCCCGCGGCTGACTTGATTTATCCTTCTCCGTAATATTCGTCCAACACCTCGGATACCGTCTTCGCCCATATCATAAGATTGCGCGGATCATAGCTCACGGTGCTGATGTCCTTGAGAGTAATGTCGCAGGGACAGCCGTATTTCAGGCATATCCGTGCGGTTTCGCTTATTTCGGCGCGTATGATATCCGGGTCAGCTTTCAGTGCCACATAAGCGGGATTCGGCTTGCGCGAGAGCACATAATTACCGCCTATGGCTTCGGCGCTTGCTTCGAGGTCAACCCAGGGCGTTACACCGATTTTGCGCAGGTTCGGATAGCGCATGATGACGTCGAGACGGTCGTGCAGCGGTTCACAGCAGCCGTAGTAGGTGTAAGCGCAGCGCTCGGCGAGCGGCAGGCTGTAAGCCACGTCAAATTCGTAATGCGCCGCCGGGGAGACCATCGAAAACATCTGAGCCATGGTGCGGAACCAGATATCCCGGCAGCCGTATCTGCCGTCCGACGCGCTGCTTGTCTCTTCAGGCGGAGTTACATATCCGGGAGTGCAGTGGAGGTTGATTCCCCTCGGGTCATAAAGCCCCAAAGCCTCCATCTGGTCCATCTCGCAGACCATGCCGCGGGTAAAGAGACCGATTATTTTATGCAGATGTTCCGGCCGCTCAATCATATCTACGCATATCGGTTCGACGCCGCGAAGCATGGCAATCCTGTCCCATGGAGCGTAGTAGATATAATTACCGCGCAGTTCCACCGGCATAATGCCGCCGAGTATTTCCCGGGCCCGGGCGACACGGGCGGCGTCGCCCTCTGGATCGGCGGTTATAACCGGATCGTGATACTTTTCAAGCGCCGCGTCGTCGGCAAGCACATCTTCATATTGATGAGAGACAATATGGTTGCGGTCGTCCACGGCAAGCCGCTTCTCGGTTATCTCAAACCCGATACCGGTCGAGTGATAAGATTTGTTCACCACCCAGACAGGCTCAATGAAGTTGTCGCAGGCGAGATACTTATCGCGCAGAAGCGCAACCCGAAGACCGTATTCCATTCCGCGCAGAAAGGAATCCTCACAGAAACAGTCGAGAGCGCCCTCATAATTCATCTCATGCCAAGGAACCTCCTCGATTAAGACGGGAGGTCTTACTATTTTCAGGTCGTTGCTGTCGCGAAAGCGCTGTCTCATGCGCAAATATCGCTCGGACATTGCGATTTCCATGTAGCATCTCGCAAGTTCGCGGACAACCGATACGTCGTTGCTTATGCTCATAAGTATCCTCCATAGAGAATTATTTCTGTTAATAAACCGAATGACCGAATACGGAAAGTTGTTATCTGTGCTTTCGGGCAGAGTTCAATATTTAATATCCGATTGCATAAAGATAAGCGTCACACAATGTCACCCGCATTCTCAGCGTCTTTCCGGCAATGGAGTAAAGGTCGATCGGTGCGTCAAGCTCGTTGCCGAACAGCTCGAAGGACATTCCGTCAATCGGGCTTCCGTCGGGGTTGAGTATATCGACGAAAAGCGAGCCTAAAGCCGATGTGTTATAGTTAAAGGTAAGACGATTTCCGTCAAGCCTGAAAGGCTTTGTTATAAACCAACCGTCGGCGGAATAAGCGTATCCGAGCCTCATGCGCGGCACGGCATAGCGTACCATTGCGCAGTCGTCCCAGCAGTAGTGGTCGGAGATATAGACCGAGAAGCTGTCATTTTTATCGACAATACCGGCGGATACGATGAAATTGCGCTGTGTCCACTGGCGCCGGTCAAGTCCCGGGTAGATCCACGGGCGGGCATCCCGCATAACCCAGTCATGACCGTCGCGGCTTGAAAGCAGCACACAGTCGGAAACTCCCACATCGGGGTGTTCATCAACCTTCTTACGGTCGGGATTGAAGCGCATCGGTATTGAGACATACATATGTTCCGCTCCGGGGATCGGCCGGGCGGCATTGGTATAAAAATGCATTGAAGGTTCGCAACCCGAATAACTGTTCGGAACCTGACTGGACCAGTTTATAAAGTCAAGGGAAGTGCAGCTCTGAATTGCTCGCAGTCCGTTATAACCCTCTCCTGTCCAGTATCGGGAGTAGCAGCGATATACGCCCTTAATGTTGTCGAAAAATACCGTGTTCAGCGAGTCAAAGAGACCGTCGGTTATAACCGGCTCATCCCGCATGAGTTTCCAGCTGATACCGTCCGGAGAGACATAGGCAAGAAGAGTCTCGTTAGGCCCAAGTCCCAGCGCCTTGAAACGCTCATTCTCCCGGCAGTCGGGATTGGTGTCATAGAACGGAGCAAAGTTGTGACATGAAGGGCTGTCCTGCAGCACGATGTTGCGGTCACCGGTCTCTGTGCGGGTGAAGTGTATGCCGTCGTCGCTGAGCGCAAGGCAGGTATACTGCTTCGAGCAGTCGACAAGGGGCGCGCCGCGGTAATAGAGGTAGACTTTTCCGGTGACTGGATGCTGTATTACCGTCTGATATGTGCTTGCGATACCTTCCCAGGGCATGTCCATCGGCAGAGAGACCTCCATCCTCTGAGGTCGGTTCAGGTCAAGGGTAATATCCCGTGAATCTTCAAAAAGAAAATCGTCCAGCAAAAGTTCGTTTTTGTTTCCGAGTGTAAGCATAGAATACCTCCCAGTAATAAAAAATCATATAAATTCAAATGTGAATAACTGCCCCGCAGCGTCGGAATAATATAGCAAACCGTTATAGAAGCATACAAATTCAGGTTCTGAAACAAGCCCCCGGCTCATGAAATCCATCACCGCGATCGTCTTCTTTTCGAAAAGGTCGACAACCTGCATCCGGGGTCTTGCCGCAGTATAATTGTCAAAGCCTTCAAGCGAATATATCCTGTTTTCGTGATAACAGGCTCCCTGAAGGTAATATGAGTAGTCGCAGTCAAACTGATCTTTAATATCTTCCTTTTCAAGCGTCAGCAGCCTGCAGCCGTAAGAATCATTCATGACACCTTCCGAAAGTTCGGGCAAATCAAAGGAGAAAAATCTGGTCATATGATCGGCATCGCGCATGGTAAAAGCATAAAGCTTGTTATTCATCGTATCGACGATAAAATTTCCGTAGGGTCGGACATCCTTGATCTCAGGAGCCGATTTCCAGCATAAATCATCGGTAAAGCCGACCTTGATCACCTGAACCAATTCTCCGACAAAATCAGAACCGTCTTCAACAATGCGGTAGACGCCGCATGTCCCCTCTCTGCGGTCATTTTCGGATGAATAATTGTTGTATACATTGCTGTATAAAAGCGGAAATCTGTCTCCCGGGTTATAAAAGGTATTTCCGAAGCAGACGGCGTTTGAATGCATGGATATAATATCGTTTTTTTCGAGTCTGATTTCCGCCGTCTGAATAAAGGATTCCATTGAATAAACCTGCCCGGTTCCGTTTGCATCAAATCTGAACAAAAGCCCGTCATATATTGCACCGTCCTGACCGCCTTTTATCCTCCCGATTTTAGTGCATATTGTCTCCGAGGATGTTGCGAGAGGTTTTCCTTTGTATGTAAACACTTCACCGAATCTGTCTTTGTTATCGTTTTTCATGGCGGCTCCCGTTTGTTTGTCTTGTTTTTCGATAATTATATCATCCGCCGCATTCATTTGTCAACAAAAATTATATATATATTTTACTCCGAC
Organism: Clostridiales bacterium; assembly: GCA_012511425.1. Lineage (GTDB taxonomy): Bacteria > Bacillota > Clostridia > Oscillospirales > CAG-272 > JAAZGC01. The sequence goes on from JAAZGC010000044.1 coordinate 10,238, forward strand.
TTGCTTGATTGAAGTGAAAATACGGCGTATAATATAAAGCAGAATCAATGCAGAGAAGATGAAAGGCAAACAGAATGACCGTCAATTATCACACACATACAGTCAGATGCCGTCATGCCTCCGGAACCGAGCGCGAATATATCGAAACGGCAATTTCGCGCGGCATAACCACGCTCGGATTTTCCGATCATTCCCCGTATATATTCGACGGCGTATATTATTCAAGCTTTCGTATGAGGCCGGAGGAGCTGAAAGATTATTATGAAACGCTTGCCGCATTGCGCGATGAATATAATGATCGTATAGATATTAAAATAGGCCTTGAAGCTGAGTATTATCCGAATTATTTCGAAGAATTTCTCAAGCTTATCAAACCATTTGATATAGACTATCTTATTCTGGGACAGCATTTTCTCGAAAACGAAATTGAGGGAGAATACTCATCCAAGCCGACTTCCGATCCGGACAGAATGACTGCATATATATCACAGGTCATCAAAGGAATGGAAACAGGCTTATTCACATATGTTGCTCATCCCGATGTCATAACATTTACCGGCGATTTGGCAATATACAGGCATGAAGCCGCAAGAATCTGCAGCGCCGCCCGGGAGCTTGACATACCGCTCGAGATTAATATGCTCGGTCTGCGCGACTCGAGGTTCTATCCTTATAAAGAGTTTTGGCGTGTTGCCGCACAGAGCGGCTGCCGCATCGTCATGGGCTGTGACGCTCATGAGCCCGCATCGGTTGCAGAGCCGGAAAATGTCCGCCAAACCAGAGCGTTTGCCAAAGAACTCGGGATAACGCTTGATGAAGACCCGATTGTTTTGCGAAAGCCGGGAAATCTGATATGAATTGTATTACATGAAGCTATAATTCTTATTAACCAAATATGTTTCAAAAGAGCAGGATTAACTGCTCTTTTATGTATCCCGTCAAATTGTTTCTCTGATTTTTCAATCCGAATCGTATATCCACGCCGGTCTACTTATAAAGGAAAAAATCTTTTTTATGTATTGATATCGGCAGTCTTATGTGGTATTATTAAATAAACCAAAAAAGAAGGAAGGTGTATCCGGAGAATTATATGAAAAAATTCCTGATGCGTTTTTCCGTATTTCGAAATTATACCGACTGTATGCAAAAGTCGCTTTGTGATATCGGTGACGGTCTGCATATCAGCCGCCGCGGCATACTGCTTTCAAATAATGCAACAACCGTTATCAACAATCTGACAGGCGGAATATTTTCGACTACTCTGCTTCTGCTTCTCTTGGAGAATGCAACGGCATCTGAGTATGTCAGATTTATTGCGCTGAATACAGCCGTGTTAAGCTTCGCCGGCATGATGCAGCTGTTGTCTCCGGTTCTGTTTGAAAAAATGAAACAGCGCCGCCGGACGATTTATATCCTGACGGCGATATCAAATGTCATAAATATATTTATTCTCCCGGCAATGGTCATGCTTGATCTGCCGACCGCGCAAAAAGCATATCTTTACATTGCGGCAACCGGTATCATGCAGGCAAGCGCCGCGATCTGCAGTCCGGCTTACAGTGTATAGACGATGCACAACTTGCCGCAAACCTGCCGCAAACCTGCCGTTCCGATTATCTGGTATTTCAGAATATGACGATTGATTTGGTGACGCAGGTGCTGCTCTTGGCGCTGTCCGTCTTTATGGATTTCTTCAAGGCGAAAAATGCCGTGTTTGCCGGAATTCTGATAATGCGCGCATTGGCGATCGGTGCCGTGGCGGCGCAGTATCTGGCGCGGAACCGAATATCCGAACCCGAATACAATACCGAAGTAAAACATGTGACATTCCGTGATATGCTGAAAATGCCGTTTTCTTCAAAGCCGTTTTTGGTTACGGTGCTGATCGCAATGCTGTGGTCGTTCGGTACGACCGTGGGCGGCGTCTATTACA
>JAAZGC010000335.1 GCA_012511425.1 Clostridiales bacterium
CGAGAGAAGACATAAAGCAGATCATCGACCTGCTTGAAGCCGGACTTGCAAAGCGTCTCGAAGATAAATCGCTGAAGCTTGACATAACCGACGAGGCAAAGGATGTAATCGTTACGAACGGCTACGACCCGGTATTCGGAGCCAGACCGCTGAAGCGTTACCTCCAGAGCAAAGTCGAGACGATGATTGCAAAATCCATCCTCAGCCGCGATTACAGCATGGGAGATACCATAAAGGTCGATGTCGAAAACGGCTCGCTTGTTATAAAATAACGGTAAATATAAATGTCCGGGGAAGAATCCGCTTCCCCGGACAAATTCTATGTATTTGTATAAAGTTTCCGTTCTTTTCCTTGAAGAACGCTCGGATATGTTATATAATAAAGCAGGTATAAAATCACGGGAAAGCCTTACGGCATATCCGCAATACAACGATATTGAAGGTATTGAAAATGAACGATAACATAAAACAAAAACACCTTGACCGCGCAAAAGACCTCTTTCTCTCCGGCTATAACTGCGCTCAGTCGGTAGTCGGCGCTTATTCCGATGAGCTTGCCGAGATCGGCGTCACCACGAAATCGGCGCTGCGTATCGCCTCCGGATTCGGCGGCGGTATCGGCCGGCTTCGCCTGACCTGCGGCGCCGTAACCGGAATGGTTGCGGTAACCGGCGCGCTTTACGGCTATGATGATATAGCAGACCCGAACGTTAAAGACAACATCTACGCGATGATACAAAAGCTGACAGCGCAGTTTAAAGAGCTGCACGGCAGCCTCGACTGCCGTGAGCTTCTCAGCGGAATTGAATCCGACACATCTCCCAAAGCATCCCCGAGGACGGACGAATACTATGAAACTCGTCCCTGCATGCATATCGTACTCTCGGCGGTTAGGATAATCGATGAAAACATCGAAAGCCAGGAAGATAAAACATAGTGACAACAGAAATTGAATACTATTGCTTTAATTCAACACTCAACAATAATCGGCAGGAGAATGCCCATGAATAAAAAAACCTGTTGCTGACCACAACCATATGTATGCTGCCGCTTATCCTCGGCGCAGCGCTGTATAATTACCTTCCTGCGGAAATCCCGATACACTGGGATGCAAGCGGTTCCGCCGACAGATATTGCAATAAACTGCTTGCAATTATCGGACAACCGCTTTTTTTCGCGTTGATAAACATTATTGTTCATTACAGGGTGAGTTTTTCCGCTGACAGAAACGGCAGCAAAATAATAAATATTATTACTTTATGGATCTGTCCCGTCTTGAGCGTTATTGTGCTTACCGTCGTATTTCTGACTGCGGCAAACTTTTGATATCGTTTGACGCATTGAAAAATTCACAAATATAATGTATAATAATAGTATAGGGTGATTTAATCCAAAGCCGTTTGTTCCTGTATCGGTAACCGATTTTTCGCGATAAAACATATTGCCGACTTATTCGACGTTTTTACTTCTTACAGGTGATAAAAAATGAACCGAAATATTTGCGAGAAAATCCTCTCCCGTCTAACTTCCCCGGAGCCGCGCAAACTCTTTTTAGATACCGATGCGGCGAACGAAATAGACGACCAGTTCGCAATAGCATACGCTATGTGCGCGGATAACATTGAGCTTCTGGGTCTCGGAGCAGCGCCTTTTGTCAACAACAATGCCGACAATCCGGCGCAGGGCATGGAAAAGAGCTACGTCGAGATGCGCAGAGTGCGGGATCTGACCTGCCCCGGCTCAAAACTCCCGCTTTACCGCGGAGCCGGCGCATATCTTAAGGACAAAAACACACCCGTCGACTCACCCGCGGCTCGCGCGATTATTGAAGCCGCTCACTCAACCGACGATTATGTGTTCGCCGCGTTTATCGGCTGCTTTACCGATGCCGCCTCGGCTCTGCTCATCGACCCGTCGATAAGCAAAAATCTCGTAATTGTCCTTATCGGCGCAAACGATGCCGACCGCTATCAGAGCGCAAACGATTTCAATCTGCGGCAGGACAGAGCGGCGGCGCAGGTAGTCTTTGAAAGCGACTGCCCGGTAATATTGCTTCCCGCCGCTGGCGGCACATCGGTGCTGACGACGACCGTAGGCGAAACGGCGTATTATCTCGAAGACAAGAATATCCCGGTGGGTGATTACCTGTCATATCTTATGCGCCGCGATCATGACTGCCCGAGGGGAAGTTTCAGACCGGCAACTCATATCATATGGGATATCAGCTCTGTCGCTATTCTGCGCGGCAAGAATTTCGTCTCCCCGGAAATCAGAGACGCACTTTCTGTCGATGACGAAGGGATGTTCATCCCCGCCGAAGGAAAGTTTATCTACAACAAAAGCTTCGACCGCGATGCAATCTTCGAAGATATGTATAAAGCGATCGTGAAAAAAGCTTACAGAACCGAATGAAAGCCGATTTCAAACATCGGTTTCAGATATATATAAAACACGGAGGAAATCAGAATGAAAAAGTATGTTTGCCAGATATGCGGCTATGTATACGACGAAGCGAAGGGCGACCCGGATAACGGCATAGCCCCGGGAACCAAGTTCGAAGATATACCCGAGGATTGGGTATGCCCGGACTGCGGCGTCGGCAAAGACCAGTTCGAAGAAGAGAACTGAACCATTAACAGCTGAAAAGAGAACCGCCCGAAAAGCGGTTTTCTTTTTTGCGGTTTTAGAATCCGCACCGCCGATTGTATAAGTGATATCTGATAAATCTATATGATATAAATATAAATCAGTCGTAACACTTTATAAATTATTGACTTTTAAGGCGTATTGTGGTAAAATAATTATATGAAGTTTATACAATGTGAGTGGTATAACCGGAAAGGATAACACCATGCGCACCTGCAGATATTGCGGTAAGCGGTCTTCCGACGATTCGAAATTCTGTATCGATTGCGGAGCTCCGTTTGACGGCAGCGGTGAAAATAACAAGAAAACCGGAACGGATTTTGAGGGACAGGCAAAGGCTATTTTTGACACTCCGGATCATACATCCAAGATGGATCCAAACGATATCTACACAAATAAGGCGATGGCGCTGCTGTCATATATCGGCATTCTGGTTCTGATACCGCTTTTTGCGGCGAAGGATTCCGCATATACACGGTTCCACGCAAGTCAGGGACTTACGCTGTTTATAATTGAGATCGCATACACGATTTTGAACAGAGTGGTGATGTCAATTTTCGGCGGTGTATTTATCATAGGTCCGCTGTTCAGCATGATTTTCCTGGCGCTCGGTCTTGCTCTGTTGGGTCTTTCGGTTTTCGGCATAATTTGCGTAGCCCAGAACAAGGCAAAGGAGCTCCCGTTTATCGGTTCGTTTCACATTGTTAAATAAAATAATCGAAAATCATAAATTATGAAGAAAAAACTCTTTCGCAGCGCCGCGTTATTGCTGGCGCTTACCATTATAATGCTTTCCGTTGCATCCTGCGGCAAGTCCGACGGCGTTCCGGACGGGATGAAGCTTGCATCCGGCGACGCGGTAGATTACATAATGTATGTCCCGCAAAACTGGGTCACCGATATTTCGACCGGTGCAACAACGGCGTATGTCTCGGAAAACGACAGGTCAAACGTTTCGCTTGTCGCCTTCAACCTTGACGATCCGAATGAAACCGCCCCCGTGTTCTGGGATAAATATAAAGAAGACCTGGTTCTGACCTTCCCGGACGCTGAGTTTACCGAAGAAGACAATACCGTCATAAACGGCTCGACGGCGGCTATAAGGCGAAGCTTCACCGCAACGGTGACAGGCGATCCGTATAAATTCGAAATGGTGATATTCAATCATTTCGGAGCAATGTTCATTTTCACATATACCGCAACTCAGGAAAAATTCGATCTCCATCTTGAGGATGTCGACAAAATAATCCAAAATATAAAACTGAAGTAAGCGATAATCTATAACCGATGATATATCTTGACAACAGCTCGACGACGGAATTGTCGCCGGGCGTTAAGCTGCGCATGAACGAAGTTATGGACGATGTATGGGCTAACCCGTCGTCGATACATGCGGCGGGAATAAAGGCAAACGACTGTGTGCAGCTTGCAAGAAGACAGATTCTAAACTCGCTGGGAGTTAAAAACATAGGCCTTTCCGACTTAAACCGGCTGATTTTCACC
>JAAZGC010000336.1 GCA_012511425.1 Clostridiales bacterium
CAGACATCATAAAGATCGACCACATAAGGGCGAATAAAGCCCTTTTCGGTGCATTCGACAATGACGTTCGTCATGCTGTCGTAATAACCGTCGACATTGAAAAGGACAATGGGTTTGTCGGTTCTTCCGAGCTCTTTCAGGGTAAGGATCTGATAAAATTCGTCAAATGTGCCGATTCCGCCCGGCGCTATAACGAAAGCATCGGCGTTTTCTTCCATTATCTGCTTGCGGTCGGACATGGTTTCGGTCTTTATCAATGTTGTGCAGTTGTCATAAACCGGTTCGAGCGTACGAAGGAAATGCGGAACGACGCCGATGACTTCTCCGCCCTGATCGGCGACCGCCTTGGCAACAGCTCCCATCATGCCGTTTGCACCGCCGCCGTATATCAGCTTATGACCGCGGTCGGCGATTTCCCGGCCAAGTTCTCTTACCGCGTCATAATAATTCTGAGCCACGTTCTTGCTGGCTCCGCCGTACATACAAATATTCAGTTTTTTCATAAAATCCTCCGATGGAATCGAGAAATGCTGTTTTTCAAAAATGGTGTAATATATATTATAACATAAAATAATGAATTTTTATAGCGAGTTATCCGGTCGGCGGTTGTCCGGCAGCCGGATTTAATTCACAGATTAACTATTTTACAAATTATATATCATATTCCACCGGAATTCTTGCATTTTGTGAAAACTTTTTTGATATATGCCCGATATGTCATGAATATTGTTGATTCCGAAGCATTATTTGTGGTATAATTAAGTATATTGTTATTAATCTTATGAATGAGCTTCAAAACAAAAACAACAGTAAAATATAGGATAATATTGTATTACAGGAGGATTTATCATGCTTGAAGCATCTGTCTGGTCGAGTTATTTTATCGAGCTTCCGCCCGAAGAGGCAATAAACGCTTTTCTGAGCTGCGGATTTTTCAGTTCCGAGCTGTCAGACGAACACGGAAAAATGCTGCTTGACCGCGGAAACCCCGAAAAAGAGGGGGCGAGGCTGAAACGCTTTGCCGACGAACGCGGATTTGATTTTCCGCAGGGACATCTGCTGCTGAGGGCGGACATCTGCGCCGAAAATGCAGTTGAAGTGCTGAAGCCCTGGCTGGACCTGTTTTGCGCCGCCGGGATAAAAGCAGGAGTGCTACACGCCGCCGGCGGAGCTGATCTGACTGCCGAAAAGCGCTTTGAGCGCAGGACCGAGACACTGCGGAAGCTCTGTGAATATATAGACGGCAGCTCTCTTACGATCTGTCTTGAAAATCTCCGAGGCGAGACAACGCCTCAGAACGCATTTGAATTAAACGAACTGATCGATGCCGCGGGCGGCAAGAATTTGGGTATCTGCCTTGACACCGGGCACCTTAACCTGATTTCCCGCGATTCGCCGAGATATCAGACACAGGGGGATTTTATAAGGGTTGCGGGAGAACGGCTCATGGCACTGCACATAGCGGATAACGACACTACATCCGATATGCACCTGATGCCTTTCGGACGCGGAAATATCGACTGGAAAGACGTTATGAGCTCGCTTAAAGAATGCGGATATAACCGTCTTTTCAACCTTGAGATACCGGGAGAGAGGCTGGCGCCGATGCCGGTCAAGCTCATGAAGCTGCACTTTATAAGGCAGATGTGCTCTTTTATGCTTTAAAACAACGGATGACTCAGCCTGACTTTCGCAGTATTTATAACATATAACATCCTTATTTATTATAAGCCGCCGATGTTATTGTTATTTAACGTTTTGTCTATAATTTGCGTTTGAAAAATTCCCATCCAGATGGCAAAATATATACACAGTCAGTTTTAGTTAATTCGATTATCCGTGACGGATTATTGTTTTATAAAACTGGCTGAATTATTTTTTGGAGGCTTTTTAAATGAAGACCAAAATCCTTTCCACTCTTATCTGCATCGCTATTTGCGCAGCCATGCTTTCGATTCCGTTTACCGTAAATGCCGATTTCGGACGCAGCTACACCGCTTCGCTCGCTACTCCGACAATTGACGGAGAAGCCGAAGCTCTTTGGGATAACGCCGAATGGACCGATGTCGACCGTCCATATGACGGTTCCGCCGCATCCGACTATCCCGGTGCAGCACTTCGCATGAAGTTCCTCTGGGATGAAAAGAACTTCTATTTCTTTGCCGAAGTAACCGACTCCGATGTCAACTTTGACAATGATATAGTTGAAATCTATCTTGATGAACTCAACTGCCGCGTCGGTGCTTTTGACACCTGCGACAGCCAGACCCGTTTCTATAAGGACGGTGCCGTAGTCTCCGCTTCCGGAACCAACTGCAAAGAAAATTCAACGGCTGTCGGTAAAGATACCGATGCCGGATGGGTCATCGAAGGCGCAATGCCTTGGACAGAAGCTCAAAAGGAAGGCAATGTTCTCGGCTTCGAGCTTATGTATAACATAGGCGACTCCAATGCCGATTTCGCTCAGGCATTCCGTTGGAACGTCGATACCGCCAACGGCGATCCGGCTCCCTGGCAGGACACCACCGCTTTCGGAACGCTGACTCTCGGCGCACCTATTGTTGTCGCAGTTGAGGAAGAAGCTCCCGCAGCCGAAGAACCCGCAGCAGTCGAAGAGCCCGCAACAGAAGCAGCAGCCGAAACTGCCGATGCAGCTGAAGAAGCTCCCGTAGCCGATGCAGCTCCCGCCGCAGCCGAAACTGCCGCTCAGACCGGCGACACCGCCGCTCTTGCCATTCTTGCCGCTGCAGCAGTATTTGCAACCGCAGTTCTGGTAAAGAAGCACTGAGATAAGCTTAAAAAATCCGAGAGCCGGTTTTATCCCGGCTCTCGCTTTTTATCTGCAACAAATCAGTCCGCCGCAGTAAAATCCTCAACCATTTTTTCTATGGTTTTGTTTACTGTCTTGCTGACCTTTTCGATTCTTGAAACAAAATCGAAGGCTTTTGAGTTTGTAAGCGAAGTATAACAGCCTGTCAGGTTATTCAGCCATCCGAAATCCCCCGACCAGTCATAGACTTTGGAGTCAACAACATAGTCGATCATTCTTGCCGTCTGGGTATCGCGGGCGTATTTGACGGTAAACAGCACGTCATACAGCGTAGCTCTTATGGTATCCGTTGAAAATGCGCACATTGTTTCGAGGATATCGCCGATTCGGTTGAAATCGGGATTGGTTATCGGTACGACATATGTTGATGTCCATCCGTTTGAAACATAAGCGTGATAATTTCCCTGCGCTTCGTCGTATTTCGGAGGCGGAATAATGCCGAAATCATCCTCCATGGTTCTGAACTGGGAATACGCTCCCAGCATCTCAAAATAGAAGAGGCAGCGGCTGTCGAGCATAGCGTGAACTATTGCATTATTGTCGCCCACAAAGACATTATCATTGTTGCATATCTCGTTATACAGCTTTTCCACTTTGCCGATATGAGCTTCGGTCATTTCAGCTATTCTCGGTATTCCGTCTTTATCCGTTTCGGTAATTTTACCTCCCATGGAAAATATTAGATGCTTGATAATATCGCCGTTATCGCCGAAGCCGTATCTGTCGGTATTGATATTAAGTTTACCGTCTCCGTCGATGTCCTGGGTGAAGCCGTTGACCATATACAGCATCGCGTCAAGCGTCCATTTGCCGGAATCGACAAGGTCGTATGGGTTATCATAGCTGAAATTTTCGATGAGCAGCTTGTTGAAATAAAGGACTGCTACCGCATAATCGTCCCTGAAATTGATATCTCCGGCCAGGAAATAAAGTTTATTGCCCAGAATGGTAAAGTTCGGGACAATATTCTTATCCCACCACGGGTTTGATAAATTCATAGTGGAGATATTGTAGTAGTTTTTCAGCAGTCCTTCTCTTGCAATTGAACCTTGACCCGACAGGTCCGAAAGCATTGCATCGTATTCGTCATCGCCGGCTATGACGCTGTTTCGCAGAGATTTTACCGGATCTTACTGGGTTATAAGACTTATTTTGCAATTCAGCAGGTCTTCGGTTTGCTGATTTCGCTTGTAAACGGAGTCCTGGAGCGGCTCGCCGTTTTCTTCTTCGTAAAACACCTCGTTATAAACAAGCCCGGTTATGCTGTCGCTTGAAGTATGTCCGAGCACCCGGAATTCATACCCTCCGTAATCTTTGCCGGAAACCTGCTGCCTTATCATTGCCTCGGCTGCGGGTAATGTTTCTTCGGTTTCCGCGACGGCAACGTCGCTCTCGGCAGCCCGACTTCAGTCAGCCGGAGATTTTTCATCTCCGCAGGCGGTCAAAATCTGAAGCGTTATAAGCGCCGCTGCTATAAGAAATAAAAAAGTCTTTTTCATAAACATTTTTATACCCCCAGCTTGTTCTATACTAATCGTTTAATTCAGTATAACATAAGCAAACTCGGTTGTAAACTTTTTATTTCATTTTTGGGGACAACTATTCTTTATTTTTTCAGAAAACCATCCATATTCCGGCTTGTATCGGTCTGCGCGGTAAATGCGCCTGCCGGAAGAGCGGCGAGTTCCCTTTTAAGGCCGTCACGGAGCGGCATAAGTTCAGACTGTTTCATACCGGTTATGTTGAGAATCTTGGAATTGTCTATGATGCGGTCGAACATACGGTCATATTCAAGCTGCCAGCGCACATGCAGGTTTTTATCGGGGGAGATAAAGGAAATGTAATCCTCTTTGTCGACTTCCTCGTATTTAAGTCCGATATGCTCGTTGTAATAATCCGCAACGACCCGCCACGGGTTATGCTCGGCGGTTGCGACGGTATATGTTTCCCGTTTTGCCGCGTCGTTAAAGAGCAGCCTTGATATCATTTTTGCGACGTCTCCCGCCCAGCTCATAGTTGCCTGAACATCCATTGCCTGATGCGGGATCAGAACGGTTTTTCCGTGCCTTGCGCGTTCGATTATCACATCCGCTTCAAGCGTCACAAGCTGAAACCGGCGCTTTGAATAAGTAATCGCCGGGCGGATCGCCGTCCAGTTGGCAAATTCCGACGCCTTCAATACTTCCTCGCCGCGAGCTTTATACAGCGAATAATCTTCCGAGCTGATGAAAGGTTCTTCTTTTATAACATCGAGCAGTCTCGGAGATGTCTCCTTTATCGGATGTTCTTCATTTGCATATACCCGATAGGATGAAAGATAGATGTAGTGTCCTGTGTTTTCGAGGAGACGGCGGTATTTTTCCTTAAACTCCGCGGTGCCGTAAATTAGAAAATCGACTATGCCGTCGTAATCATTTTTCAGCAGCTCTGCGATGTATACCGGATCCTTGGCGTTCTCTGCTTTTATGTATTTGATATACGGGTTTGAAGATTCTCCGCCGTCGAGCGATACCACATCGACTTTATAATCCATTTTGGCAAGCATCGGTACGAGATATACTCCCATTGCACCGGTTCCGCCTAAAACCAATACTTTTTTTGACATTTTCATTCCTCCCTGCTTACCGAAAGTACGACTTTGCCGACGTGTCCGCCGTCTTTGAGTATCTTATGTGCGGCGTCCGTCTCTTCTATCGGAAGTATCTTATAAATTGACGTGGTGATTTCTTTGCTTTCAAGCAGCGGCCAGATATCCTCTTTGAGCTTTTTAAGAAGGTCCGCTTTGAAATCAGCCGTCCTTGACCTTAGCGTGCTGCCTATTATTCTTAGGTTCTTTCTTAATATGACCCTGAAATCCACCTCCGAACTATTACCGGCAAGGGATGAGATTATTATCCACCTGCCGTCGTGAGCCATATGGTTAAGGCAGCTGCCCATTATTTCGCCGCCCAAACAGTCGATGGCGATATCGACGGGCTTCCCTTTGGCTTCGTATTCGGCGAGGACGGCTGTGATATCTTCGGATGAAGTATCGACTATTCTGTCCGCACCTAAGTTTTTTATTTTTCCAGCCGATTCGCTCCTGCGGACGGTGGTTATAACATAAAGACCGAAGGATTTTGCCATCGGAATAACGGCTGACGCAAGACCGCTCGCGCCGGCATTCATAAGCAGCGTTTCGCCGGGTTTGGCTTTGCCTTCTATAAACAGGTTCAGGTAAGCGGTACTGTACACCTCCGGAAGAACGGCGGCTTCCGCCATCGTAAGCCCTTTTGGTATCGGAAGCAGTTGGGCGTATCTTACCGCCGCATATTCCGCGTAACCGCCGCCGCCTAAAAGGGTGCAGACTCTGTCACCGATACGCCAGTCTGATTGCTCCGCGGCTTCTTTTCCCATTTCGGCAATGATTCCGGATACTTCAAGCCCCATCCATTCGGGCGCTCCGGTAGGCGGCGGGTAGTTGCCCTCTCGCTGCATGAGGTCGGCGCGGTTGACGGCGGCGTAAGATGTTTTTATCAGCACCTCGTTGTC
>JAAZGC010000337.1 GCA_012511425.1 Clostridiales bacterium
CGGATATCACGGTAGACGCCGTAAAAGACGATATCTATGAATCCGGACTTAAGCTCGACATCAGCCGTCCGCTCACCGACGGTCAGGACGAAACCGGTACTTCGGGTATCGGCTGGCTGCTTTACAAAGACGGCTGGCTCTATGAGTACATAGAAGTCACCGACCCGCAGCTTTTCGCTCCGGACCCTGACAAACAGACCGGCGCCCCATGGGAAACCGACTCCGTCGAAGTTTTCGTCAATGTCACCAACAGCGACGAATCGACCCAAGTTCTGCAGTATCGTATTGACTGCACCGGCTGGCCCTGCATCCATGACCAGAACGGTCTTGCCGACTACGGCCCCGATGCCGTCGGCGATCAGTTCAAGTATGCTTACAAAGCCATAACCGGCGGATATGCTCTTGAGTTCGGAATCCCGCTGAACGTTGCCGAAGGCACAAAAATCGGCTTCCAGAACCAGATCAACGACCGTTATGACGACGACATGAGCCAGGTTCAGTGGATGACCGCATCCTCTCTCGGCTCCTCCTCCTGGACTGCCGAGCTCTACGATTATATCGTAATCGGCGCCATGCTCACTCCTCCGGTTGAAGAAGCTCCCGCCGAGGAAGCTCCAGCCGAGGAAGCTCCTGCCGAAGAAGCTCCCGCTGCCGCCGAACCCGCTCCGGTTGCCGAAGCCGCTCCTGCTGCTCCCGCAGCCGCCGCACAGACTTCCGATATCGCTTCGGTAGCCGTAATCGCCGCCGTTGCCGCACTCGGATGCGCAGTCGTGCTTAAGAAGCGCAGCTGATTTGATTTCCCGTCACAGCCGGAGCTGTCTCCGGCTGTGTTTTTTTCTTCTTCTCCTTTATTACAGCCTCTCCCGAGCGGAAGGCTGTTTTTGCATTTTTGTCTGCGCCGGCAGCGCGCTTTCCGAATAATTCATCCCGAAAATAAGTTTTCGGCTTCATATTGCGGTTATTTGGCTGCTCCCTATTGCATTTCGGCGGATTTTGCGATATAATAAAAATGTTGACAAAAACTCCTGCTGGAAACAAACAAGCCGGGAGTATTATTGCAAACGGATGTCTTTAAAATGAATGAACTTATTGAAATAAATAATCTCGGCAAGGTTTTCGAAACTTCATCGGGAAATATCGCAGCGCTCAGCGATATCACCTTATCCATCCGCGACGGCGAGATATTCGGCATAATCGGGCTTTCCGGCGCCGGAAAATCCACCCTTGTCCGCTGCATCAATTTTCTCGAGCAGCCGACCTGCGGCACCGTTGTCTTTGACGGAAAAGAACTGAACTCGCTCTCCGAAAAAGAGCTGCGCCTTGTCAGGCGCCGGATGGGGATGATATTCCAGCAGTTCAATCTGCTTGCACAGCGCACCGCCCTCGGAAATGTAACCTTCCCGCTCGAAATTTCCGGAGTTTCCCGCGAGACGGCGGCAGAAAAAGCAATGTCGCTGCTTCACGTTGTAGGTCTTGCCGACCGCGCGTCGAGCTACCCTTCACAGCTTTCGGGAGGGCAGAAGCAGCGCGTAGCAATCGCCCGCGCCCTTGCCTGCGACCCGAAGGTGCTGCTCTGCGACGAGGCGACTTCCGCCCTCGACCCGACGACCACCCGCCAGATACTTGACCTTATCGCGAAGATAAACCGCGAAATGGGAATTACCGTGGTTATAATCACCCACGAGATGAAGGTCATCGAGCAGATCTGCGACAGGGTCGCGATAATCGATCACAGCCGCATCGCCGAATTAGGTGATGTTTCGGAGATTTTCACCCGTCCGAAATCGGATATTGCCCGTCAGCTGATCTTCCCCGGCGGAAGACTGCCCGACAATTTCGAAGGCAGCTCAAGAATCCGCATAATTTTCGACGGAAAATCCAGCTTCGAGCCGGTAATTGCAAACATGGTGCTTGAATGCTCGGTTCCGGTAAATATCCTGTTCGCCGACACCCGCGACATCGGCGGCAAGGCGGTGGGGCAGATGGTATTGCAGATCCCCGAGGCAGAGCAGGACCGCAATCGGATTCTTGCCTGGCTTGATATGAAACGGGTAAACTGGAACTATGAAGAGGAAGGAGGCGAGACGGCTGTATGAAAGAAGCCTTCACGGCTCAGATGCTGGGAGTTTACGGCTTCGGACTGTTCGAGACGCTTTATATGGTCATTGTATCGGCCGTTGTTTCATATATCATCGGCCTGCCGATAGGCGTGCTGCTCGTCTGTACCGACAAGAACGGCATAACTCCGATCCCGTGGCTGAACTCCGCAATCGGCTTCATAGTAAATATTATGAGGTCAATACCATTTATCATACTTTTAGTGCTGGTCTCTCCGATAACGAGGGCGATAACCGGCACGACAATCGGTTCGACCGCCACCATAGTCCCGCTTGTCTTCTCGGCGACTCCGTATATCGCCCGCGTAGTCGAGCAGTCGCTCAAGGAAGTGGACGGGGGAGTTATCGAGGCGGCAACCTCGATGGGGGCTTCCCCCATGCAGATTATAACAAAGGTGCTGCTGCCCGAGTCAAAACCCTCGCTTATTTTAGGCGCCGCTCTCGCAACGATAACAATTATAGGATATACGGCGATGGCGGGCTTCGTCGGCGGCGGCGGACTCGGCACGATAGCGGTAAACTACGGCTATTACCGCTACCGCACCGTAATAATGATCGTAACCGTAGTGATAATAGTGGCTCTGGTTCAGGCATTCCAGGAATTGGGGCTTTATCTCAGCTCAAAATTCGACCGCAGAAAATAATAAATATATTAATCACAAACAACATTTCAGGAGGATATTCAAAATGAAGCGCATTATTTCTTCTGCCGCCGCAATTCTTCTTGCCGCGGCGCTGATCCTTTCGGCTGCCGGCTGCGGCAAATCCGACGACAAGACAATTATCGTCGGCGCATCGGTCACCCCTCATGCGGAGATACTCCGCGAAGCCGCCAAAGTCCTTGAAGCCGACGGCTACACCCTCGATATCCGCGAATTTTCCGAATATATCCAGCCGAACACCGCCCTCGAAGACGGCACGCTCGACGCAAACTACTTCCAGCACACCCCTTATCTCGACAACTTCAACCAGGAAAACGGCACTCATCTTGTAGCCGTCGCTCAGATACACTACGAGCCTTTCGGCGTATATCCCGGAAAAACGGCATCGCTTGACGCGCTCTCCGACGGCGCCGTGATAGCCGTTCCCAACGACGGCACCAACGAAGCCCGCGCTCTCAAGCTGCTCGAAGTTTTAGGACTTATCAAGCTCAAAGCCGACGCCGGATTTACCGCAACGGTGCTCGACATCGCCGAAAACCCGAAGAACCTTGTGATACAGGAGATCGAAGCAGCTCAGCTCGCCCGATCGCTCCAGGACGTAGACCTTGCCGTCATCAACGGCAACTATGCCCTCCAGGCCGGTCTTAACGCCGCGACCGACGCTCTCGCCGTAGAAGATCCCGGCTCCGAATCGGCTAAGACCTATGCTAATGTACTCGTCGTCAAGGAAGGCAATGAAAACAGCGAAGCCATCAAGGCGCTGACTGCCGCCCTTCAGTCGGACGCAGTTAGAGATTTTATCAACAGCACCTACAACGGCGCAGTTCTCCCGATATTCTGAGAACGGAAAACATTCAGGGAACCGATGATTATCGGTTCCCTGTTTTTATGCGGTTTTCGGGGATTTGACATAGAGTGCAGGTCGGGATGAAGTTCCGAAAGCGAAGGGATTAAAGGAATTATTCGCCGTCATTTCCGTATTCGCTGTCTCTGCTTTCTTTCATTTTGTTTTTGAAATCAAAGGTCGCCATAATTGCCGCGACCAGCCAGAATACTCCGGAAACGACATGGAGCACCCATGTGACAAGGCTGTACATCCCTCCGGCTACCACGACGGCAATGACCACCGCCCAGAATATCGCCGCCACCCAATAAAACACGAGCACCAGCACCGCTTTTTTGTGTTCATTCATAACAATCACCGATTAAACGCAGCTTATCCGATCAGCACAGCTTGACGAATCCGAATCCGCAGAATACCGCGGCAAGCCTTATAAGCTCTGGGTCCGCTCCCCAGCTGAGCACCAGATGATGGCTGCCGCCGTTTTCGCTGTAGGCGGAAAGCATCGAATTCAGCGGGACATGCGGCCTGAACCAGCCGCGAACGGAGTCGCCTGCACGGCAGTTTCCGGGTACATCCAGCATCTCGCCGCCGGCGTAAATCAGGTCGAAGCGGTCGAAATCCTGGGGGGCGAGGGAGACAAGTCCGGCATATCCGGCTTTCAGCGCTCCGGTCATGGCTATTGTTTCAAGTCCGTAGTAAAGCGGGTCCCGCTTCACAGTTACCGAAGGCTGGCCGGAGAGGCAGCGGGGATTTATGCCCGCGCGGCTGGAGAGATATACAGATTCGTCCTTCCAGTCGGGGCAGAACATACTGACCGGCGTTGTTGCAGAACAGGCGGTCGAAAGGGCTGCCGAAAGCGCCGCCGACATCGCATCGCCGTCCGCCGCGGCGCCGTAGCCTTCGCCCATCAGCTTCGACAGCGCGAACTGCGGGACATGGTCGAACATATTGTTTTTAGGCGGAGGGGTGAAATTCATCGTCACCGAGCCGAGAGAGCGGTCGCTGAGCCACCGCCGAAGCGAAATATAGTATCTTTCGGCGCGAACGAGAGCGTCCCGCGGGGCTTTGCCGGCAATTAATATCTCGCGGTCGGCGTCTGCCATCGCCGAAGCGTTCGCATCGACGTCGCCGGTGAAGCCGTAGCTAAGCGGATCGCGGGTCATGTCGAATTTTATGACGTCGATGCCCAGAAGGTCTTTCATCTTGCCGCCGCCGAGCTGGATATCCCCCATCCCGCGGAAAGGTTCGCCGATCATGCCGACTCTTGCCGATTTGAGGCGTCTTGAAACGGCGGCGGCGGTTATCGTCCTCATTACATCCGGCAAAAACTCGGGGGAGTTGGTATGCCCGGCTACTGCCGCGAAGTTTTTCCCGGAGCGGCGGAGCATGGCTGCCAGGTCCTGCGCACCCAAAAGCCCCTGATTGTAGTCGATCTCGGACGAGCCGGAAGAAAATCCGTATGAATCCGGCGTCGTCAGCAGCAGCAGCACCGGCAGCGCAGTCCTCGAAAGCGAATAAACCGCCTCCATCGAAGGTGAATAGGAGAGATTGAGCACCGCGACGCAGTCGACATTCTCCGTTTCGAAAAGGGAGATTGCGTCGTCGACCTCCTCCTTTACCCGGCAGACCGGGACGTTTACCGGCGTCACCCCGGCAGCCTCGATAAGAGAGGCGAGCAGCGCATGATAAGCTTCGGCGCCTATTCTTCTGTCCGGCATCAGCTCGTCATACATCCTGAAGTAAAGCGGGAGAAGTCCGACGCGCAGGGGTCCGGATCTTACCGATTCATTCATCATGCTCACTCCTTCTCTTTCCGTAAATGCCTTCGCCGGCATCCGGCGTTATTTTATATTCTTTTTACATTTATATTATAACACTTCGCCGGGATTATGTCAATAGATATGACTTTCGTTTCAAATATATGAATTTCTGCAGACGAAGAAATTTCACATTTCGACAAGTCATACGATTGAATTATTAACAGGTATATGATATAATATTTGCCAATGAATCAATAATTTAAGGGAGCTTTGAAACAATGATAACTGAGTATATGGATTATCTCGCCAAGTGCGACCCCGAGGTCGGCGCGGCGGTCAAGGATGAATATCTTCGCGAACAGAACGGGCTTGAGCTGATCGCTTCAGAAAACAGCGTTTCGGCGGCGGTGCTTGCCGCGGCAGGTTCGGTGCTTACCAACAAATATGCCGAGGGATACCCCGGCAAGCGCTATTACGGCGGATGCGTCAATGTCGACGTCGTCGAAACCCTCGCAATCGAGCGGGCAAAGCAGCTTTACTCCGCCGGTTTTGCCAACGTTCAGCCTCACAGCGGCGCGCAGGCAAACACCGCCGTTTATTTCGCCTTCCTGAACCCGGGAGACACGGTCATGGGAATGGACCTTTCCTGCGGCGGCCATCTGACGCACGGCTCCCCGGTCAATATGTCGGGCAAATATTATAATTTCGTCCCCTACGGCGTTAATGCCGACGGCTTCATCGACTACGACGAAGTCGAGCGCATCGCCGCCGAATGCAAGCCGAAGCTGATCGTCGCCGGCGCTTCCGCCTATCCGCGGATAATTGATTTTGCCCGCTTTGCCGAAATCGCGAAGAAAAACGGTGCGATGTTCATGGTAGACATGGCTCACATCGCCGGGCTTGTTGCCGCCGGACTGCATCCGACTCCGGTAGGCGTTGCCGATGTCGTTACCACGACTACCCACAAGACACTCCGCGGTCCCCGCGGCGGTCTGATACTTACAAACAACGAAGATTACGCCAAAGCGATAAACAAAGCCATCTTCCCGGGAATCCAGGGAGGACCGCTTATGCACATCATCGCCGCGAAGGCAGTCTGCTTCGGAGAAGCGCTCCGCGATGATTTTAAAACTTACCAGAAGCAGATAGTCAAAAACGCCGCCGCCCTCGCCGACGGGCTTATCAAAGAAGGGCTGGCGCTCGTCTCCGGAGGCACCGACAACCACCTGATGCTCGTCGACCTGCGCGGCAAAGAGCTCACCGGAAAAGACCTCGAGCAGCGGCTCGGCGAAGTCAGAATCACCGTCAACAAGAACACCGTTCCGAACGAACCGCGCTCGCCGTTCATCACCTCCGGCGTCCGAATCGGCACCCCCGCCGTGACAACCCGCGGGCTTGTCGAGGAAGACATGAAGGTTCTCGCTCACCTGATCGGCGTTACCGTCTTCGATTTCGAAGGCTCGAAGGAGAAAGTGAAGCTCGAAGTCGCAAAACTCTGCCGGAAGTACCCGCTTTACAAGAATATCTGAATAATTTGGCTAATAAACGGAAACACCGCCCGCTGCGTAATGCGGGCGGGTTTTTATATGGCGAGGGTTTGCACAGCAGCCGGATATTCAGTAATTTTCGAGGTTTGCCTTTGATTTTTTATGAATATTTCCATTGACATAAGCCTTTAAATCTGATATAATATCCGAAATAAAGTTGCGCCCGCAATTATTTTTTGCGCGGGATATTATAAAAAAGGAGAGCGGGATGTGATTTCCCCGCGGATAACGACATGATCTACACTTCACTTATGAGATTCATAAGCCGGATATCGCGCTGTTCGGATCAGTACCAGGCAGACCGGCTTGCCGGGACAGAACTTACGTCAAGCCAGTATGTATATATACTCAACGTCTGCCGCGAACCCGGCATCTCACAGGACGGACTTGCGAAAAAGATATTTGTGAACAAATCGAATGTCGCAAGGCAGCTTGCCGCGCTCGAGTCGTCCGGATACGTGACCCGGAAAACCTCCGCCGCCGACCGGCGTGGCATCGAAGTTTATCCGACCGAAAAGGCAGAAAAGATACTGCCGTTCATCCGCGGGATGCTCCGCGACTGGGACTCCTATCTCACCGAAGGATTCACCGATGAGGAAAAGGAGACTGTCGCCCGGCTTTTGGGCATAATGCATAACCGCGCCGCCGAATATATGGAAAACCGCTGCTGTGAGCCGGATCCGGGAGGAAAAGCCTGATGAAAATGATTTTGCGGTATCTCAAACCGATGGCAGGGCGGATGACAGCCGGGCTGTTGATAAAGCTGCTCGGCACCTTCATGGATCTTGCAATACCGTGGATTCTTTCTTATATACTTGACATCGTCGTTCCCGCGAAAAGCCGCCCTCTTATCTGGTCATGGGGCGGCCTGATGGTCATATGCGCAATATCGGCGATGGCGGGAAACGTAATCGCAAACCGGTTCGCCGCAAAGGTGGCACGGGACGCGACAGAGCGCATCCGCCATGATACCTTCGTTAAAATCTCGACGCTTTCGGCGTCTCAGATAGACACGCTTACAATCCCGTCGCTCATCTCCCGGCTTTCCTCCGATTCCTATAATGTTCATCACATGATCGGCATGATGCAGCGGCTCGGAATAAGAGCGCCTATCCTGCTGATCGGCGGGATAACGATAACTTTGACGATGGATACGGCTCTGACGCTTGTTTTGCTTTTCATACTGCCGCTGCTTGCC
>JAAZGC010000045.1 GCA_012511425.1 Clostridiales bacterium
ACGTTGACGATGTTGCGTTCGGTTATCAGATAAACAACATAATCGGCGTCGACCTGTTTTATATGATCTGTGTTCAGTGAGTAGTCCCACATATCCGCCCAATAGATGTCAGCACCGGTGTCATTAAACATACATTCGCTGCAGGAAGCAAAAGAATCGCGGTAAAAAACAAGATTCGGCAATTTTCGCGTGGAATCGCGGTTTTTAACCGTATGAGAATCCCTGAATTCGGAGGGATCGACTTCAACTTTACCGGGGAAGAGGAAATTAGGTTCATACGGAGATTCGAAAAGCAGTTCGCAGAGCGTCGCATTTTCGTAAAGAGTATTATTATCTATTTCAAGGTGTGTAGACATATCTCCCGATACCATATTTTGACTATAGAACCGGAATTGCGATACATCACGTGGAGCAGCGTCCGGAAATTCTTTCATAAGATATTCGCAGAAAGCTTTGTAACCCCAATATGAGCCGTATTGCGTCCAATGCGAGTCGGTTTTATGAAACAGCTTGAATTCGTCATATCGGTGTTCAATAAAACAATCGGTAAGATCGATCACATCTGCCCCGCATTTTTCGGCAATTTCGGTAAACTGCTTTGTAAGCGAATCATTTCCGCTATACCTTACATATTCAGCCGGAACTGTTTCGGGATAAAGGTTCATCGGATTCGGAATAAGGAGATATACTATTTTAGCTCCGTTTTTAGATGCGGCTTCGACCCGCTTACCCATTGCTTTTTCGACCGCGCTGCTTTGTTTGTCATTCAGCAGATTCGAGCCGACATAGTCTGCGATTGCGCCTTCAAAATGTCCCTGGAATCTGTCGCCGACAATGACTCCGCAAACTCCGTGGTCTTGAAACAAGGTAATGCCGCTTTGAGGACGTACAATCATGGTTATCGGATCGGAATCATCTTTTCCTTCAGCAGAAGCGGTTATGTCAAGAGTCGAAACCCCCGAATTTATGTATACCGCTCCCCAGAAATTTCCGTCCCTGCCATCCGCTCCCATTTCGGGATGGAAAACCATGTCTTCGGTACCGCCGGTGACTTTTACAACCGAGTCGTTTGCAGTAGTTCCGCCGAAGAAAACCATATTATCCTTGATGAATTTATAGACAGTGATATTCGGTTTATCGCATCTCTCGACATAATTATTTTCGTCAGAAACAGGCGTTTTAACTGCTAAATCTTCAACTGAGATATTTATTATCGAAGCCATATCACGGGCGATTATCGGTGCCGCTTCGGTTTCGGAGCTAACTTTCACAGCTGTAGTTTCTGCGGTTTCTGCAGCTGATGTTTGTTCCGTTGTTTCGGCGGGTGAATTATTTCCGCAAGAGCCTGAAGAGAAGATCAGGATCACGGTGATAAGCAAAAAAACAACAATCCTCTGCAGCAATTTTACCTTAGAATATTCTGTCATAGCCTCAGCCCAACAAAGAATCAAGTGCCGCTTTTGCTTTTGAGTTGTCTGCAGTACAGATAAGCGCAACATATCTGCCTTTCTGATAAAACTCGGCTCCGTCTATAATCGGCTTTTCCTCGGGGACATAGGTTTCAATTTCGCCGTTGTCTTTCAGCGAAAGCCTGTCTTTTAATATTTGCATGGCAGTTTCAATGTCATTTTCGTCTTTAACTTTGAGTATATCGATTTCAAAGGCATTCTTTCCGCTCGGGACGATCATGGCAAATTCTTCGAGAGTGTTGAATTCCGGGAAATCCACGCCGTATTCGCCCTTTAGAAGCTGTCCCGCCTGATCGACATCAAGATATCCGTCGGCTTCGGAATCGGAGATCGAGCTTCTGTAATATTTTACATTCGGAATCTCATCCGCGCTGTATGCTGCAACTGCAGTATCAAGCAGAATATCGGCAGCGACTTCGGCTACCGCCGTTTCCGAGCTTCCGGTAACAGCTTCGTCGCCTTGCACATCGTCGGTTGTTTTGCTTCCGCAGGAAGTGAATAAAAGAAGCTGCAGCGCCGCAAGTATAAGCGACATTATAATCAAAGTTTTTCTCATGATTTTACACCTTTCTGTTTTTTTGTATCAGTTTAAGCCATGAACAATAATATAATCACCGAGGTCGGTATACTCAAAACCGTCGGGGAAATTGATTGCGCCTGTATTTGAATAAATATAGGTGTTTAAAAATGCGGTTACGCAGCCTTCGATGCCGCTCTGTTTTGACGATGTGGAAAACCACAACGAACCGTTCTGTACATACACTCTGAATATTCCGGTTAATTCAGGTACGGTGTATCCTAAATAAAATGCGGGTTCGCCAGAATCTTCGGTTGTAATTTCATGCCAGCATCCGGTAATTTTATATAAAGTGTCCTGAAGCAGAAGGGCTGCATTCTTAGCGCCGGCTGAGTTATAAACTATATTCCAGTCTTTTGTATCGGTTGAGCTGACAAGGAGAGCCGGAATATCATACTGCTGTTCCTGACGATAACTGTAACCGTTCTCTAATTCTATACCGTCTTTGGCTGCATAAAGAATATTTTCTTTAAACCAGTCAACCCCTTTTACGGTACCTTCGTCACTGCCTCCGCAGATATATAAACAGCTGCCGCGGCAAGTTATCAAATACCCTTTTTCCCCGACGGAGCGGAAGTCAATATCGTCTCCGAGCTGCTCGGGTCTTAAGGTGTCTCCGACTATTATTTCATATTTATAAGAAGGATTCTTTTCCCAATCGGTGGAAATCTTGATCTCTGAACCGATTAATTCTGCAAGCTCATTTCTAAGTGAAACGGCCGATTTTGTAATAATGTCATTTGACATATCACCGCGTATTACCGCGAATTCCTGCGATGTTTCAGCGTTTAAGTGAAATCCTGATACTTCAGTTTCTATGGAGTTTACTTCGTCGGTGTTTTCAGCTGTTGAATCAATTGTCTTGTTGCTGCAGGCAGAGAAGAGAGCCAATAAGGCAAGTGCCAGAGCCGCAGCGAAATATCTTTTCATTATTTAATTATTGCCCCCAGTATTTTCTGTCGAGAGAACGGAACTGTAGCGCTTGTGCGACATCGCCTTCGTTGAGATCGGCGCGTCCGTCAAGGTCGGCTATTGTTCTCGAAACACGGAGTATTCGGTCATAACCGCGTGCCGAAAGTCCCATCCTTTCAAACGCAAGCTCCAATATTTTAGACGCGGCATCGTTTAAACGACAATATTTTCGTATCTGCATGGGAGATAGGTCTGAGTTGACGCGGATTTTTTCACCGTTTTGCTGATAACGCTGCTGTGCGAATTCGCGGGCTTTGATAACCCTTTCTCGTATCGATTCGGAGCTTTCGGAAGTATCGGTTCGGTTCATGTCCTGATATGTTACTGCCGGAACTTCAACTTCGATATCTATCCTGTCAAGTAGTGGACCACTTACTTTGGAGATGTATTTCTTGCGCTCTGTCAAAGAACAGGTGCATTTTCTGACGGTTGAACCGAAATATCCGCAGCGGCAGGGATTCATTGCGCATATGAGCATGAAGTCGGTAGGGAAGACAAAGCGTCCGGCGGCGCGCGAGATGGCGATCTCCTTGTTTTCAAGCGGCTGGCGGAGTATCTCGGTAACGTTTTTCCCGTATTCCGGCAGCTCATCCATAAAAAGCACTCCGTATTGCGCAAGTGAGATCTCACCCGGCATCGGTACCTGTCCCCCGCCTGAAAGTGACACCGCAGATGCCGTATGATGAGGTGAGCGGAACGGCCGCTGTGTTATCAAAGACTGACCGTCGGGTAGCAAGCCCGATATTGAGTATATTTTGGTAATCTCAATCGCTTCTTCAAAAGTAAGCGGAGGAAGTATTGTAGGCAGCCGGTGAGCAAGCATGCTTTTACCGCTTCCGGGCGGACCGATCATAAGCAGATTGTGACCTCCCGCAGCCGATATTTCAAGCGCTCTCTTAACTGTCTGCTGTCCCTTGACATCGGAGAAATCAATCCCGTAATTTACCAGCTGACGTTCAAAAATCTGTCTGTCGAATATTTCCGGCTGCAGGACCGTATTGCCGTTAAGAAAATCCAGCAACTGCTTAAGACTTGAAATTCCGTATACACTTACACCGTCGACTGCCGATGCTTCCGCAGCATTTGCCGCCGAAACGAAAATCCGCTTTTTACCGGCTTCTCTTGCGGCAAGAGTCATGCTGAGTGCCCCGCGAATCGGTTTTGTTTCCCCGGAAAGAGCCATTTCTCCGAAGAAGCACATATCTTCATCGGTGTGGGTTATACCCATGCCGCAAAGAATGCTTATAGTCATCGGAAGATCATAAGCCGAACCGCTTTTTTTAAGATCAGCCGGGGCAAGGTTTATTGTTATAGCCGGGTCACCGAAAAAGTAACCCGAGCTTTCGATAGCCGATCGGATTCTTTCTCTTGCTTCCTTAACCGATGCATCCGGAAGACCGACTATATCGAAATGAGGAAGATCTTTAGTAACATTGCATTCGACGGTTATAAGAAATCCTTCGATGCCGTATATCCCGGCACTGTATAATTTAGCCAGCAAACGCCCGAACCTCCTCTGATAATCCTAAAATCATTATATCACACTTTATCCTTTATATCAAGAATATCGGGATAAAATTTGAAAAACAGAAAATTAAAAAACGCTCTATTGACTTTTAGATGATAATATGATATAATATCTAAAATAAAAAAACGCATTGATAGGGATTAAACCCGTTTTGGCTGCATACAGAGAGCCGCTGCTTGGTGAAAAGCGGAGCGCCGTTCGGTTAATAACTCGCCCTTTAGCGGTCGGACTGAAAGCTTGGGTATGTATAACTATTCATACAGCAAGTAAGAACGGACGGGAGTTCCCGTTAAAGAACAGCGCGTTGTAAGACGTGTATAAGTGGGCTTAAAAGCCAAAATGAGTGGTACCGCGGTATATTATAAGAAATATCTCGTCTCATGCAGAATTGTTTCTGTATGAGGCGGTTTTTATTTTAAATTAAAACATATTATGGGAGAATTATTATGAAACTTGCATTTTCAACGCTCGGATGTCCTGATTTTGATTGGTCCGATATTTACTCCATGGCTAAAGACTTCGGTTTTGGCGGCATTGAGCTGAGAGGACTCGGAGACGAGATATTCTCTATACACGCTCGTCCTTTCCGTCGCGAAAACATAGAACCCACAAGAAAACAGCTTTCCGATCTCCGGCTCGAAATCTGTTGTCTGTCTTCCGGCTGTCCGATAAACGATAAGGCAACTTCTGAATCGGCTGCGATTGAGCTGAGAGAATATATCGATACAGCAGCATTACTCGGCACTCCTTATATTCGCGTGCTTGCTGACAGCCGCGCCGAACCGTCCGCCGAAGTTGATGATGAAGGTGTCATAAAAACTTTAAAAGGACTTGTCCCGTATGCCGAAGAAAAAGGCGTTGTTCTGCTTGTTGAAACCAACGGAGCATATGCGGACACTAAAAGACTTGCAAATCTTCTGAATGAAATTGCTTCCGATAATGTGGCTGCACTCTGGGATTTCCACCATCCTTACAGATTCTTCAACGAGTCTGCCGAAACCACGATTCAGAATCTGGGAGCCTATATCAAATACTGTCATATCAAAGATTCAATTATCGAAAACGGGGTTGTTGTATACAGGATGTGCGGCGAGGGAGATCTGCCGATCGAGTCCTTTATCAACGCGCTGAAATCGGTCAATTATGACGGCTATATTTCTCTCGAATGGCTGAAAAAATACGCTCCCGAATTGTCCGATGCCGGTATCGTTTTTCCCCACTATGCCAATTTTATGAGCAGATTTATGGAAAGCGATGATATGTCGGGGCGTCTGATAGACAACCTTCGCCGTGACGGCGGAAAATATGTCTGGCCGAAAGAACGCCATATCGATCTGACATTTCCGCAGGTGCTCGACCGCATGTGCGATGAATTTCCCGAGCAATACGCTTTTCGCTATACAACGCATGATTATACCAGAACCTACCCTCAGTTCCGCGACGATGTCGATAAATTTGCGCGGGCACTGATTGCGATAGGAGTAAAACCGCAGGATAAAGTAGCCATATGGGCAACCAATATTCCCGCATGGTTCATAACATTCTGGGCAACGGTCAAGATAGGGGCTATTCTCGTCACCGTAAATACGGCATACAAGGTACACGAGGCGGAATACCTCTTCCGTCAATCGGATACACATACGCTTGTTATGGTAGATGGCTTCAAGGATTCGAATTATGTTGAAATAATCAACAAGATCATACCCGAGCTGAAGGATCATGATAAGCGCCGGCCGCTCCACTCGAAAAAACTCCCGTTTATGAGGAATATAATAAGCTGTGAATCGGAAATCCCCGGCTGCTGGAGCTGGGATGAGGTTATGGAAACAAGCTCATCGGTTCCGGTAGAAGAGGTATATCGCAGAGCCTCTGCACTCAACAAAAACGATGTTTGCAATATGCAGTATACTTCCGGCACAACCGGTTTTCCAAAGGGAGTAATGCTTACACATTACAACATAGTTAATAACGGTAAGGCAATCGGTGACTGCATGGATCTGTCTTCATCCGATCGAATGATGATCCAGGTTCCGATGTTCCATTGCTTCGGGATGGTTCTGTCGATGACCTCATCAATGACCCATGGGGTGACAATGTCTCCGATCCCGTATTTTTCACCCAGGATTTCGCTTGACTGCATCAATAAGGAGAAGATCACCTGCTTCCAGGGCGTTCCGACAATGTTCATAGCAATGATGAACGTTCCCGAATTCGAAACCACCGACTTCTCACATGTGCGTACCGGAATCATGGCTGGCTCCCCTTGTCCTGTCAAGTATATGCAGGACGTCATTGACAAGATGAATATGAAGGAAATATGCATCACCTTTGGCCAGACCGAAACATCCCCTGCTACTCTTATGTCTAAGACTACCGACACTGTCGAACAAAGAGTTAACACCGTCGGTCTTCCCATTTTCGGAGTGGAAACGAAAATCATCAATCCAGAGACAGGTGAAGAACTCGGTCCCAATCAGGACGGGGAATTCTGCTCCCGCGGTTATAATACAATGAAAGGGTATTACAAAATGCCTGCCGCAACCGCTGCGGTTATCGACAAGGACGGCTGGGTCCACAGCGGAGATATGCTTCGCAGACTGCCGGACGGATATTATAAGGTTACCGGCCGCCTCAAAGATATGATCATACGCGGAGGAGAGAATATCTATCCGAAGGAAATCGAAGATTTCATATACACACATCCAAAGGTAAAAGATGTGCAGGTGATAGGTGTTCCCGACAAGGATTACGGTGAAGAAGTGATGGCCTGCATAATTCTGAAGGACGATGTCGATGAATGCACAGAGGAAGAAATCCGCGATTATGTTCGCGATAATATGGCAAAGCAAAAGGTTCCGCGCTATGTCGATTTCGTCGATTCATTCCCGATGAATGCAGCGGGCAAGATCATGAAATATAAAATGCGTGAAGCTGCGACCGAAAAACTGAAACTTCAGAAAGCCGCCGAAATTGTAACGGCATAACCGAAAAGGAAGCCCGATCGAAAGGGCTTCCTTTTTTATTGCTTTTATCCCATTATTTTCCCGCCGCCGAGGACAGTATTACCGTCGTAAAGCACCGCCGACTGCCCCGGGCAGACGACCCGAGGTTCCGATGTTTCGATATGAACAACACCTTTTTCATCTGTATAGACGAAAGCTTCGGTTTCCGGCTGACGATATCTAAGCCGCACGGAACAGCTGAGTTCATTTTCGGGTGATTTTCCGGAAATCCAGTTAAATTCGGAAACAAGACATATGTTTTTAAGTAGTTCTTCCTTTGTTCCGACGGTTAAGGTGTTGTTTTTTGCATCAAGTGCGGTCACATAGAGCGGAATTTCGCTTATAATGCCGAGATTCTTGTGCTGTCCTACGGTATATCTGATCAGGCCTTTGTGTTTCCCCAATAATTTCCCGCTACCGTCCGTAATAACTCCCGATTGCGAATTTCTGCCGGTGTAACGCTCAAAAAAGGCGACACGATTGCCGTCGGGAATAAAACAGATATCTTGGCTGTCTCGCTTTCCGGCGTTTGTAAAACCGCGGCGCTCGGCAAAAATACGTACTTCTTCCTTTGTAAGACTGCCTAACGGAAACAGGGTGTGCGCAAGCTGCTCCTGATTCAGAAAATACAGCACATAGCTCTGATCTTTCGAGAAATCCAAGGCTTTGTTAAGAAAATATTCCTCTCCGGAAACTGTTATTCTCGCATAATGTCCGGTAGCGATATATTTGCAGCCAAGTTCTTCGGCGATACTGTAAAGTCGGCCGAATTTCATTAAGCGGTTGCATTCGATACAGGGATTCGGAGTTCGTCCGGTTTCGTAAACCGAGATGAAATCGTCTATAACGCTCTTTTTGAATTCATCCCTGAAATCGAAAACATGATGGGGAATACCCAGCAAATCGCAAACCTCACGGGCATCATTAACATCCGCCAGGGAGCAGCAGCTCTGAGGATCAGAGTCATCCGTTTCTTTGTCAAAAAAACGCATTGTGCAGCCTATGCAATCGTATCCCTCGTCTATAAGCAGCGCGGCGGCGGCGCTGCTGTCGACGCCGCCGCTCATTGCTACCAGAACTTTGCTGTTATCAGTTGACATTTTCAGACGCTTTCATAGCTTCGATCGTTAAGCTGAAAAGCTTATCCAAATCCCAACCGAGCAGCTCCGCGCCTGCAACAATAACATCACGCGAGCAGCCGGCGGCAAACCGCTTGTCTTTGAATTTCTTTTTCAGCGATTTGAGTTCAAGGTCATTTACCGATTGTGTAGGAAGCACCTTTGCAGCCGCTAAAATAAGCCCGGTCAGCTCATCCGCAGCGTAAAGCACCTTCTCCATTTCGTGTTCCGGTTTTACATCCACATTAATACCCCAGCAGTGAGATACGCATGCGCGTATAAGCCGGGGATCAAGGTCAAGAGACTCCATGATCTCTCGGCTTTTAATGCAGTGCTCATCGGGGTATTTTTCGAAATCCAGGTCATGCAGAATGCCGACGGTTTCCCAGAAATCGGCTTCATCCGCATATCCGAGCTCAAC
Source organism: Clostridiales bacterium (assembly GCA_012511425.1). Taxonomy (GTDB): domain Bacteria; phylum Bacillota; class Clostridia; order Oscillospirales; family CAG-272; genus JAAZGC01. The sequence continues at coordinate 9,088 of JAAZGC010000045.1, forward strand.
AGTAAACCAGCGCATGACATCACCGACTATCCTTCCGTGAAGCAGATGGTATTCGCCGGTATTGTATTCACACAACAGGTCATAAGCCTGCTGTTTATTAAGTGTTACAGACATAATTAATTCTCACTATATAATAAGCGTTTTATGC
>JAAZGC010000338.1 GCA_012511425.1 Clostridiales bacterium
ACGGACAGAAAAAAGCTGATACTTAAAGCGGTTATCGAGGCGCACATCGAAACCGGAGAGCCGGTCGGGTCAAAGCTGCTGACTTCACATAAGCAGATAATGCTTTCGAGCGCTACCATCCGAAACGAGATGGCGGAGCTCGAAGAAATGGGCTATCTCGAGCAGCCGCATACATCGGCGGGAAGGGTTCCGAGCGAAAAGGGCTACCGCTTCTACGTCGACACCCTGATGGAAGATTATCAGCTCAACGCATCGGAACTCAGCCTTCTGAATTCGCTGCTCTCAAGCCGCCTGTCGGCTCTCGACAAGATGGTGGAGAAAGCGTCTTCGGTAATGGCGGCGCTGACAAACTACACTTCGCTTGCGATCCGTCCGCGGCCGAAAAAAGTGGCAGTGATACGCTTCAAAACCCTGCTGCTCGGCGATTATGATTTTCTTCTGATAATGATAACCTCGTCGTCGGTGGTGAATACCAAGAATATCTGTACTCAGGAGCCGATCGACGCATGGCAATTGGAGCTGCTCGAAGCCGCACTCAACCGCTTCATGGTCGGAGTCGATATAAACGACATAACCCTGCCGATGATAATGCAGATGGAGATTGCCGCCGGGCGCGCGGCTTGGCTTGTGAATTCGGTCATAAAATGCGTTTATAATTTTGTAAGCGAGCTCAACGATGAAATTGATTTCGACGGGGTAAACCGGCTGCTTCAGTATCCCGAGTATTCGGATATGGATCTGCTCCGCGATATGCTGCGGCTGTTTGAACGCAAGGAAGACATTATCAATATCGTCGCGGGAGGACGGAGGGACGCCACCAATATATATATCGGCTCGGAAAACCGCGTCGATGAGATGAAATCGTCAACTATCGTCTTCAAAACGATAATGGCGGGAGGACGCCCCGTCGGCGCGATCGGCGTAATCGGTCCCTGCAGGATGGATTATCCGAAGGTGGTCACCACTCTCGAGTATCTGACCGGACATCTCGCCGACATTGCAGCAGAAACCGTCGTCGCAAGACTTCCCCTGCCGGGAGACGGACCGGATGATAACGATAAACCAGGAAGGAAATAAATAATGTTTGACGAAAAGAACAAAGACATCATAAACGAAGATATCTTGCCCGGAGATGAAGGCACCGCAGCGGAAAAATCCGAGGAACAGCCGGATGCCGATTCGGTAAATCCGGAAACGGAATCTGCCGCCAAAACCGCAGACGCCGCCGAGCCTTTATCCGAGCTTGAGCTTTTAAAAGACGAAAACGATAAGCTCAAAAAGCAGATAGACGATCTTTCCGACCGCCATCTCCGCGCCCTTGCCGAGTACGACAACTACCGCAAGCGCAGCTCAAAGGAAAAGGACGGCGCTTATGCCGACGCCTATACCGACGTATTGAAGCAGATACTGCCGGTTATCGACAACCTTGAGCGCGCCGCGGCTTTCACCGGAAATGCGCCTGAGGACGACAATATAGCCAAAGGCGTCGCGATGACGCTGAAATCCTTTGAAGATGCTCTAAAAAAACTGGGCGTTGAGGAAATCGAAGCCCTCGGTCAGCCGTTCGATCCGATATTCCACAATGCGGTAATGCATATCGAAGATGATAATCACGGCATGAACGAAGTCGTCGAAGTGCTTCAGAAAGGCTATAAAAAAGGCGACAAAGTAATCCGCTATTCAATGGTTAAAGTGGCAAATTAATTCTGTTTTACACGCGAAAACACCTGTCCCGCCCGGCTCCCGCCGCGGCTAGACATTGACATAAATATTAAACAAATCAAATAATTCGGAGGAAATTAATAATTATGGGAAAAATCATAGGAATCGACCTCGGCACCACCAACTCCTGCGTCGCCGTATATGAGGGCGGCGAACCGGCCGTTATCACAAATCCGGAGGGCGCCAGAACCACCCCGTCCGTAGTTGCTTTCTAGAAAACGGGAGAGCGCATGACCGGCCAGATCGCAAAGCGTCAGGCTATCACCAACCCCGACCGCACCGTCATGAGCATCAAGCGCAAGATGGGCTCGGATTTTAAAGTTAAAATAGACGATAAAAGCTATACTCCTCAGGAGATAAGCGCAATGATACTCCAGAAGCTGAAAGCGGACGCCGAAGCTTATCTGGGAACCACCGTTACTCAGGCGGTCATCACGACCCCCGCATACTTCTCCGACGCTCAGCGTCAGGCGACCAAGGACGCCGGCATGATAGCCGGACTTGAGGTCATGCGCATAGTCAACGAGCCGACCGCGGCGGCGCTCGCTTACGGCCTTGACAAGGAAGCCACGGACGCCAAGATAATGGTCTATGACCTCGGCGGCGGCACCTTCGACGTCTCGCTGCTCGAGATCTCCGACGGAGTCTTCGAAGTTCTGGCGACCGGCGGAAACACCCACCTCGGCGGCGACGACTTCGACCAGCGCATCGTCAACTGGATAGTCGAAAACTTCAAAAAAGAAAACGGCATCGACCTTTCCACCGACCGCATGGCAATGCAGCGGCTTAAGGAAGCCGCGGAAAAGGCGAAGATCGAGCTGTCCGGCATGAACTCGGCCGATATCAACCTGCCGTTCGTCACCGCCGACGCATCCGGTCCGAAGCACTTCGAGACAACTCTTTCGAGAGCCAAGTTCAACGAGCTCACCGCAGACCTCGTCGAAGGCACGATAGGACCGATCAAGCGCGTCCTCGACGACGCCGGTCTTTCCCCGAAGGATATCGACAAAGTCCTGCTCGTCGGCGGCTCGACCCGTATTCCCGCCGTTCAGGACGCCGTTAAAGGCTTCATGGGCAAAGAACCGTTCAAGGGCATCAACCCGGACGAGTGCGTCGCAATCGGCGCGGCTATCCAGGCAGGCGTTCTCGGCGGAGACGTCAAAGACGTCGTTCTGCTCGACGTAACCCCGCTGTCGCTCGGCATCGAGACTCTCGGCGGCGTATGCTCAAAGATCATCGAAAGAAACACCACCATACCGGTTAAGAAGAGCCAGATCTTCTCCACCGCTGCTGACGGTCAGACGTCGGTTGAAATCCACGTCCTCCAGGGCGAGCGTTCGATGGCGCGCGACAACCTTAAACTCGGCACCTTCATGCTCGACGGCATCGCTCCGGCGCCCAGAGGCGTGCCTCAGATCGAGGTATCCTTTGATATCGACGCCAACGGCATAGTCAATGTTACAGCCAAAGACAAAGGCACAGGCAAGGAGCAGCATATCACGATCAAATCCAGCTCGAATATGTCGAAGGAAGACATCGACCGCGCCGTCAAGGAAGCGGAGAAGTTCGCCGAAGAAGACAAGAATCAGCAGGAAGCCGTCGAAGCGAAGAACCAGGCGGAGAATCTTATCTATCAGTCGGAGAAGACCCTTGCCGACCTCGGCGACAAAGCCACCGAAGAAGAAAAGGCTCAGGTCAATTCCGCGGTCGCAAAACTCAAAGAAACCGTCAAGGACAGCGACACCGACGCTATCAAGGCCGATACTGAAGCGCTGCAGAAGGAGTTCTACTCGATTTCCGAAAAGCTCTATCAGCAACAGCAGCAGGATCCCGGAGCCGGCGCCGAAGATCAGACACAGCATACCGGCGGCACCGACAACGACACCTACTATAACACCGATTACGAAGACAAGACCTGATGAAATAAGCCGGTTTTGGTCATTGGGCGGGCGGTCAAACCGTCCGCCCTTTTGAGAATTTACAAAAAAGCGGTTGCATATCTGCCGTATCGGCGGTATAATAATTAATGCGGAATGTTTTCGATTATTCGATTTTTATATATTGATTAAGGATCGGGCAATGAAAAAGTGTGCTTACTGCAAAACGATTTCGGAAAATGAATCTTCATTCTGCCGCAAGTGCGGTTCTACGGATTTTATCAATGTCTGCGAGAATTGCGGCAATGAATTTAACACGCCGTTTTGTCCCGTCTGCGGCATAAAAGCCGGAGCAAAGAAGAAGACCTGCCCTGACTGCGCAGCCGAATATTTCTCGCCCGCCTGCCCCTCCTGCGGATATACCGGTCAGCAAAGCCGGACATATCGGGGACAGCCGGCACAGGGCAATGTTCAGAATATCTACTATATGAACACAAATGCGCCCCCGCCTCCCAATCAGACGGTATTGCTGCCGCCGGGGATACAGAAGGACAAATGGCTTGCGTTCGCGCTCTGCTTTTTCTTCGGATACCTGGGCGCGCATCGGTTTTATGAGGGCAAGATCGGAACCGGAATACTCTATCTGCTGACATTCGGGCTGTTCGGAATCGGCTGGCTTGTCGACCTGATAATCATACTGACAAAGCCGAATCCTTATTACGTTAATTTATAGTGTTTCAAGAAGCGTTTTTGCGCCAAGACGGTGCAAAAGCGGTGTTTATATATTGTTTTTTAAGGTGGAATTATAAAATATGGCTGAAGAAAAGCGCGATTTCTACGAAGTGCTCGGTGTGGATAAAAGCGCCACTCAGGACGAGATAAAGAAAGCGTATATCAAGCTTGCCAAAAAGCACCATCCGGATATGAATCCGGACGATAAAGACGCCGAGTATAAATTCAAAGAAGTAAACGAAGCTTATTCAATCCTCTCTGACCCCGACAAGCGCCAGAAGTACGACAGCTTCGGCATGGCGGGGGTAGACCCGTCGGCCGGCGGCGGCTACGGAGAGGGCGGCGGCTTCGGAGGCTTCGATTTTTCCGATATCCTTAACGATTTCTTCGGCGGCAGCTCCTATTCCTATTCCTCCTCATCGGCGAGGAGGGCGGCGATGCCTATCGACGGAGACGATATCTTTGTCCGTCAGACAATCACCTTCGAGGAAGCGGCTTTCGGCGTAACAAAGAATATAAGCTACAGCCGGATTATCAAATGCCCCGAATGCGGAGCCACCGGCGCCGCCAAAGGCACAAAGCCGGAGGAATGCCCGACCTGCAGCGGTTCGGGTCAGGTAAGGACGACGCAGCGGACTATTTTGGGCTCGATGAGCACCGTCAAGCCCTGTGACAACTGCCGCGGAACCGGAAAGGTAATAAAAAATCCCTGCCCCAACTGTTCGGGCAAGGGCTATATAAAGATAAACAACAAAGTCGACGCCAACATCCCCGCCGGAATCGACGACGGGCAGAAATATGTCATGCGCGGCTACGGCAACGACGGCCGCAACGGCGGTTCGACCGGCGATCTCGTAATCGAGATTTCGGTAAAAGAGCATAATATCTTCCGCCGCAACGGCTCGGATTTATACTGCGAAATTCCGATAACCTTTACCGAAGCCGCTCTCGGCGCGCAGATCAAAGTCCCGACGCTCGAGGGTTCGGAAATTTATACAATCCCCGAAGGCACTCAGACCGGCACTCAGTTCGTGCTGAAAAACATGGGAATCCAGGCGGTCAACTCCAACCGCCGCGGAGATCTCTATTTCCGAGTAACGGTTGAAGTGCCGAAAAACCTGAGTTCGGCTCAGAAGGAGCTGCTCTGCAAGTTCGCCGAATCCTGCGATGATAAAAACAACGCAAAGTCAAAGGCGTTTTTCGATAAACTGTTCAGGCGCGGCAAGGATTGATCGAATATGGAATGGGTACAGCTTAAAGTCAGGGTGCCGGTCGAGAGACTCGACGAAACCGCCGCCGTAATGGGGATGATCGATCCCTCGCTTCAGATAGAAGACTACACTGACATAGAAGACGGCGTAAACGCGATGTACGGCGAACTTATCGACGAAAGCCTGATGGCGGCCAACAGGAGCCGCGCTTCGGTTTCGCTTTATATCCGCGATTCGCTGTTGCTCCACGACAGTCAGATGTTCATCCGCGAAAGGCTTAAAGCGCTCGAAATCCCTTTTGAGATTGAGCTTGACTCAGTGCACGAAGAAGACTGGTCGAACGCCTGGCGGAAGTATTATCAGCCGATAAAGACAGGTCCGCGGCTTACTATTGTTCCCGCATGGCAGGATTACGAGGCTGCCGAAAACGAAGTCGTGGTGCTTATGGAGCCGGGAATGGCTTTCGGCACCGGCACTCACGAAACCACCCGCCTCTGCGCCTCTCTGATCGAAGCTTATATGCCCGTCGGCGGCCGCTGCCTCGACATCGGTACCGGCTCCGGGATACTTGCGATAGCCGAGTCGAAACTCGGCGCAAAAGAAGTCTATGCCTGCGATATCGACGAAAATGCAGTAGCCGTCGCAAAGCAGAACTGCATCGACAACGGCGTCACAAACGTGATCTGCGAAACCGCCGACCTTCTGAGCGGAAAAGCGATCGGAGAAGGGCTTTACGACTTCGCATCGGCGAATATCGTCGCCGATATTCTGATAAGACTCGCTCCGCAGCTTAAGAACTACCTTAAGATCGGCGCGGATATCGCAATGAGCGGCATAATCGACGAGCGCGGAGACGAAGTCCAGAAGGCGATGAGCGAAAACGGATATCTTCTGGCCGACGCCGTTTCGGAAAACGGCTGGAAGGGCTTTGTTTTCAAAAGAGTAAAGTAATACAGAGCCGGATCCTCCCGTCCGGCTTTAATTTAATTTCAAGAAATTGTGAATTATAAACAATAGTCTTGACAAAATTGTGTTTTTGTTGTATAATAACAAAATAGTTACCGCCGTTCAGGTGTTATTTTATTGTTCGGCGGGAAAAACGTCTGAAAGGCGCCGGGGCGGCTTGCCCGGGCGTTTGAGCATTTCAAATGCAGCGATTTTTTGTCTCGCCCGGCGACATTAAAGATAATAAAGTCACTATCGGCGGCAGCGACGGCGTTCATATTTCAAGGGCGCTGAGGATGGCAAAGGGAGACCGGATCCTCATCTGCGACGGCGCCGGAGTTGAATACGAATGTGTAATCTCCGGTTTCGGCGGCGCCAAAGGCACCGAAGTCGAACTTGAGATAATGTCCGAACAGAAAAATAAAACCGAACCTCCGCTTGATATCTCCCTATTCCAGGGTCTGCCGAAGTCTGATAAGATGGACGGCATCGTTCAAAAATCGGTCGAGCTCGGGGTTTCAAGGATAATACCTTTCATATCCGACCATACGGTCTCCCGCCCCGATTCCGCATCCTTCGAAAAAAAGCTCGAAAGATGGAACCGCATCGCCTATGAAGCGGCGGTGCAGTGCGGGAGGGGAATAATTCCCCGGGTCGAATCGCCCGTAAGCTTTGATGAATCATTGAGCCGCTGCCGTGCCGAAACAATTTCGTTTTTTTGCTACGAAGGCGGAGGTCAGCCGCTGCCGCGTCTTCTCGAGGCGGCACCTTCAAAAGGCTCTCTCGGTTTTCTGATAGGCCCCGAAGGCGGATTTTCCGAAAAAGAAGCTGAAGCGGCGAAGGCCGCAGGAATTGCCGCGGCGGATCTCGGCGCCCGCATATTGCGCACCGAAACCGCTTCTCTCTGTGTATTGAGC
>JAAZGC010000339.1 GCA_012511425.1 Clostridiales bacterium
GAGCACCGTCACTATCGAAGTCAGTATCTGAAGCAGGTCGGAGCCGAGAGAGGCGTTAATTGTGTCGACGTCGTATGAAATTATCGAGATTATGTCTCCCGTCTGGTGCAAGTCGAAAAAGCCGACCGGCAGCGATGTCAGGCGGTTGAAAAGGTCTTTTCTCAGGGTGTAGACAACCCGCCGCGAGACGTTTATCATAATCAGCCGCACTCCGTAGCCTATCGCTGCGCTGAGGAAATAGAACACCACCATCAGCCCGGCGTATTTGAATACCGTCGGGAAATCGACATTCCCTTTACCGCCGGCCATTGCGTCGATCGCCGCGCCGGAAAGTCCGGGGCCGATAAGGGTGAGCAGCGTTGATAAAAAATTCAGTATAAGAGCGATAAGCAGCAGCCACTTCGCGCTCAACAGATACTTGACAAGCCGCTTCAAAAGCTTGCGCTTTGGCGGGCGGGCGCCCTGATTCATCGTGGCGGTGTAAATTCCCGCCGTTGAAGTCCCTCTGCGGTTCATGTTTTCGCCTCCGTTTCGAGCGCCTGCGCTTCCATCTGGGTGTTTGCAATATCGATATAATCCTGACAGCTCTGCATAAGCTCTTCGTGAGTTCCCTTGCCGATTATCCGGCCGCCGTCAAGGACGAGGATCAGATCGGCGTTCATAATCGAGCTGACCCGCTGGGCTATTATAATGGAAGTCGTCCCGCCGTAATGCTCATGTATCGCGCGGCGTAGCGCAGCGTCGGTCGCATAATCGAGCGCCGAGCTTGAGTCGTCGAGTATGAGAATGTCCGGTTTTCCAGCGAGCGCGCGGGAGATAAGCAGCCGCTGCTTCTGCCCGCCTGAAAGATTCGAGCCTTTGACGGTAAGCGGATGCTCGTATCCGTCGGGGTATTCTTCGATAAATTTCGCCGCCTGCGCCGTTTCGGCGGCAAGGCGGATGTCTTCGTCCGAACAGTTCCGCCCGAAGTCGATGTTGGTTCTGATTGTGTCTTCAAAAAGGAAATCATTCTGAAAGACGACGCCGAACCTGCCGTGAAGTTCACCCGATTCGAGCGACTTTATGTCGTCGCCGTCGATACGGATGACTCCCGCACGGGGGTCGTAAAACCGCATCAGTAGATTGATAATGGTGGTTTTTCCCGATCCGGTCGGACCGATAATGCCGAGAGTCTCGCCTGCTTTGAGTTCAAAGCTGATATCGGAAAGGTCGTCGGAAATACCGTTGTAGGAAAAGCTGACGTTTTCAAAACTTATTTGGGTGTCGGTTTCCTTGTGATTTCTTTCGCCTGTCTTAAGCTGCGGCCCGAGCGCCAGCACTTCGTCGATGCGGTTTGCCGATGCAATCCCCCTCGAAAGGTTGGTGAAAAGCCGGGTGATGCCCAGCATGGCGTTGAGGATTATCGTAAAATACGAAAGAAAGGCGATAAGCGTTCCCGGCTGTGTTACTCCCTCGTTTACCCTGTTGGCGCCGACCAGGATGACGGCGGCAAGACCGCAGTTCAAA
>JAAZGC010000340.1 GCA_012511425.1 Clostridiales bacterium
CCGGCGGCGAGCCGGTCGTTACCGGCCACGAATGTGCCCGCGGCAAAAAATACGGCGCCGCCGAAGCGACAAATCCGGTCAGAACGCTTGCCTCGACCGTCCTGATTGACGGTGTTTCGCCGCTGCATCCAAACCTCAAGCTGCTGCCGGTCAAGGTTGACAAGCCGATCCCGAAAGCGATGATGTCCGACGGGATGCGGATAATCAAGACGCTTAAAGTCGCCCCGCCGGTGAAGACAGGGGATATCGTTTACAAAGATTTCCTGATTCCGGGCGTGAATCTGGTCGCGGGAAGAAACATTTAAATCGAGCAGTGCGGAGCGCTGTTCAATTATCGCTTCATTGAAAGGAGAAGACGGCATGAGCGCTTATTTCGCCGGAGTCGACGGCGGCGGCACATCTACCAAAGCGGTCGTTATCGACGAGTCCGGCAAGATTCTCGGCCGGGGAAAATCCGGCCCTTCAAACGCAAACGACATCGGTGCGAAATCCGCCGCGGACGCCGTCCTCTCCGCCGTTTCGGAATCGATGAAGCAGGCTTCAAACATATCAAAAGACGCTTTGCTTCAAGGCGTCTTTTGCGGTATCGGCGGCGGGCTGAACCGCGGCGCCGAGCTTCAGGCGATTTTAAAATCGGAGTTAACCGAACATCTGGCTGTCGGCTCCGACGCCGAAAATCTCATTTTCGCCGGTCTCGGTATATCGGACGGAATTGTGCTGATATCCGGCACCGGTTCCTCCTGCTTTGCGCAGGCGGGCGGGAGGGTGTATCAGGCGGGGGGCTGGGGCTGGCTGTTTGACGGCGGCTGCGGCTTTGAAATCGCCCGGTCGGCTATTGAAAGGGTGTTTGAAGCCCGCGACGGCCGCGCGCCCGGCTGCCCGATACTGCATAAATGTATTTTTGAAGCTCTCGGCGGCGAGCCGTGGGAGCTGCTGTCGCAGATTTACGGCGAAAACCCGCGAAAATACATAGCGTCCGCCGCTCCGGCGGTCTTCCGCGCGGCGGACTCGGGCTCTGCCGAAGCGCAACTGATAATCGAAGAAAACGCAGATTACCTTATAAACCTCGTTTCGGCGGCGACAAAATCGGCGGGATTGGGTTCGGGAACAAAAGTCATCCTCTCCGGCGGAGTTGCGGGAGAGCCGCGGATTAAAAACCGGCTTGAATCCCTTCGGGGACTCGGTTTTCTGCCCGAGACGCTGACGATACCCCCCGAACTCGGCGCCGCGCTGAAAGCGAAAGCGCTTTTCGGAGGCGGGACATGACGCTGAGGCATCTGAAAGTTTTTGCCGCTTTAAGCCGCTCCGAGAGCTTAACTGCGGCGTCGGTAAAATTAGGCATCTCTCAGCCCGCCGTCAGCCGCGCTTTGTCAGAGCTTGAAGCCGAATACGGCGTGAAGCTGTTCGAGCGGCCGGGGCACCGGCTGCATCTGACCGACAGCGGCGCCGAGCTGCTGAAATACGCCGAAAGAATAATCTCGGAATTTGAAAGCATGAAGCTTGCCGCCCGTATGCTGGCGGCAAAAAACACTCTCGACGTCGGCGCTTCGATTACCGTCGGCTCGGTCTATATGCCGGTCTGGCTAAAGCGATTCAAGGAAGAAAGCCCTGATGCCGACGTCCGGGTAAAGGTCGCAAGCTCCGATCGCCTCGAGCAGATGGTGCTTGATTTAGAGCTTGATTTTGCGGTGATTGAGGGCAAGGCGCATCAGCCGGATATCGAGATACGGGAGCTATACGGAGACAGCCTCTGCGCCGTCAGAGCCGGGAATTTCCCGCCGGAGAC
>JAAZGC010000341.1 GCA_012511425.1 Clostridiales bacterium
AATCCATACTCCGCCTGATTTCCCTGCTGCTCGCCGCATTGTTTCTGACTGTTTCGGCGTATGCCTACGACAGCGGCTGGGATATCCCTTATTCCGACAATGTTGACTGGAAGAAATACTCTGAAGATAACATCACTATCAATGTATACAACTGGGGTGAATACATGTCAGTTGACACCGGAGACGGCTCCTTCGACGTAAATGCCGAATTCGAGAAGCTTACCGGAATAGGCGTCAACTATTCAAACTTTGCTTCCAATGAAGAACTCTATGCAAAGTTAAAATCCGGCGGTTCGACTTATGACATTATCATACCTTCCGATTACATGGTTTCGAGGCTGATAAAAGAAGATCTGCTTGAAAAACTGGATTATTCCAACATACCTAATTTTTCGAAGATCATGGAAAGGTATAAAAATCCCGAATACGACCCTACCAATGAATATTCGGTTCCTTATATGTGGGGGCGGATAGGTATCATATACAACAAAACCATGGTCGACGAAGAAGACAATGTTCACAGCTGGGACATCCTCTGGAATGAAAAATATGCCAATAACATTCTGATGTTCTCCAACTCCCGCGATGCCTTCGCCATTACCTGCATAAAGCTCGGATATTCCGTGAATACAACCGATGAAAACGAGCTTCGCGCTGCCGCTCAGGCGCTCAAGGAACAGAAGCTGCTCGTACAAGCTTATGTTATGGACGAAATCTATGACAAGATGGGAGGCGGAGAAGCGGCTCTTGCGCCCTATTACGCCGGAGACTCGATAGTTATGATGGAGGACAATCCGGATCTGGAATTTGTAGTACCCGACGAAGGAACAAACCTTTTCGTCGATGCAATGTGTATACCGAAAGGCGCACGCAACAAGGCGGCTGCGGAGATGTATATCAACTTCGTTACCGAAACCCTTGTTGCCCGCGAAAATTCAATATATATCGGCTATTCGGTGCCTCAGCAAGAAGCATTTGATGCCCTTCCGGAGGAGATAAGGGAAGACGAGATAATATATCCGACTCCCGAAGAAATTCTGAAGGATGAGATATATGTAGCTCTGCCGGAAACCACAACCAAGCTTATCGATTCGCTTTGGACCAGCATATTGAGCGATGTCAAGTTTTCGCCTTGGATGACACTGGTAATGTTGATTATAGTTATCGGGCTTACAATTATTATTAACGTCCGGCGCGAGATAAAAAAGAAGAACAAAATAGAAAACCAATAAATTCCTAAAATAACGGAGAAAACCCTTTATGTCAAAAACCTTTATACCGCGCGGATACCGCTCGTCATTATCGCTTTATGATACACAGCTCGGTATCGGATTCATAAAACGCATATTTGAAGACAATCTTTCCGGAGCTTTGCACCTGCGTCGCGTTTCGGCACCGCTTGTAGTCGATCCCTCGACCGGAATAAACGACGACCTGAGCGGCGTTGAGCGCCCTGTCAGCTTCGACCTCAAAGACTCCGAAAAAATGGGTTCAGTAGTTCAGTCGCTTGCAAAATGGAAGCGGATGGCGCTCTGGAGATACGGTTATCAGCCCGGCGAGGGTATTTATGCTGACATGAATGCCATCAGGCGGGATGAGGAGCTTGACAATATCCATTCGATCTATGTGGATCAGTGGGATTGGGAAAAGGTTATAACCGAGGAGCAGCGAACGCTTGAGTATCTTGAAAACACGGTCAGAGATATCGTCCGAGCTATAGTTGCAACCAATTATGCCCTTAGGTGTAAATTTCCTTCCATAAAAATGGAAATCGACGAGAATCTATCGATTGTAACATCACAGCAGCTTGAGGATCTCTGGCCGGACAAGTCTTCAAAAGAGCGCGAATACCTCTGGGTAAAAGACCATCACACCACACTTATCGAACAGATAGGCGGCGCCCTGAAATCGGGTAAATCGCATGACGGACGTGCTCCCGACTATGATGACTGGCAGCTTAACGGAGATATACTTATCTGGGATGAATTGCTTGATATGCCGATAGAAATCAGCTCGATGGGTATCAGGGTTTCCCCCGAATCTCTCGACCGGCAGCTCAGTCTCTCCGGCTGCGACAATCGCCGGAAATATGAGTTCCACCGGCTTCTGCTCGAAGGCAAACTGCCGCTCACTATGGGCGGGGGTATCGGTCAGTCAAGACTTTGCCTGATACTGCTTGAAAAGGCGCATATCGGCGAAGTACAGTCTTCAATATGGAATGATGAAACCGTTAACACCTGTACTGCCGCCGGAATTGAGCTGTTGTAACTTATTTTTCGATAAAAGTTCAGACCCTTTACCTCCGAATCCGGGGCAAAGGGTCTGTTTTATATTTATTTATTCAGTTGAAAAGTCTTGAATATATTTCCCGCATTTCCGTTTCATTTATAACATATGGGGAATTTTTAAAATTCGAAGCGCTGCCGACCTGCCGGATAAACAAATCGATTTCGTCAGAGGAAATATTTAGGCTTATATCCGCCCACTTCGGAACATTCTCCGCGATCAGTTCCGAAGATGTGCCGATCCGCTCGGAGAAATCGGTAATAAGCCGCTTCCCCTCGCTGCTTTGCATATTGTGTTTTATATATTCGCCGGTGAAAGCAGCGCAGGCTTTGCCGTGCGGAATTCCTCGGTACATTGTCAGATTATATCCGAGCGGATGCGGGAAACCGGTTCCCGTTCCGTTTATAGCTATACCGCCTCTGCAGGAAGCGTATGCAAGCAGACGGCGATTCTCTTTTGAAATGGGATTTTCCGGTGATATTTCGCTTAGAACTTTCCAGATATCCCTTGCGCCGTCAACTGCCAAAGTACGGGTGATTTCTGATGATTTCGGAGAAAGATACGATTCAAAACAATGGCAGAAGGCGTCGAGAGCGGTGCTGACTGTATAATCGTATGACAGCGAATAAGTATATACAGGATCGACAAAGGAAAATTTCGCATACGAGTAATCGCTTTTGAAGCTCTTCTTTGCGTCTTTGCCGTCAAGCGTAAGAACAGATATCATATTTGCTTCGCTTCCGGTTCCTGCTGTTGTTGGTATTAAAATCATGGGCAGCGAAGGTCTTAATTCTGATTCAAACAGCCCTTCGGGCGGAAGATCCGGGTTGGCTACATAAGAGGCAATCGCTTTAGAAGCATCCATAGCCGACCCGCCGCCGATGCCTATAATAAAGTCGGCTCCCGTTTCAAATGCTGCTGCTCCGCCTTCATAGCATATTGAAACAAGCGGGTTTTCCATAATTTTATTAAAAACCGAAAAACCGATTCCGAGAGAATCAAGTGCGGATGTTACATCGGCAAGGGCTCCGGATTTCACCGCTGAATTTGCACCGGTGATAATCAAGGCTTTTTTTCCGATGCCGAACAGGCTCTTATTTGCCAATATGCAGCTTTCGCCGGAGATTATTTTAACCGGCATGAAAAAATCAATATTCGTGTTTGATAATACCATAATAATAATCCGTTCTTTTCAGATATTTATTTACGCGGTTTTGGAAATATATCAGCCGAAAAGCTTGGAGTAGATTTGCTTCATCTCGATTTCATTAATAACATAAGGCGAGTTTTTGTAGTTGACTGCATCTGCGACCTGACTTATAAACACATCTATTTCTTCAGATTTGAGTGTCAGTTTTACGTTTGCCCACTTCGGAATATTCTCTCCGATAAGCTCCGGCGATGTACCTATCTTCTCGGCAAATTCATTAATTAAGCGGTTCCCCTCGCAGCTCATGGTATTGTATCGAATGTATTCACCGGTAAAAGAGGCACATGATCTGCCGTGCGGTATGCTGTGATACATAGTCAAATTATAGCCGAGTGAGTGCGGAAAACCGGTGCCGGTACCGTTTATCACAACGCCGCCTCTGCATGCGGCATATGCGAGCAAACGACGCTGTTCATGCGTTAAAGGGATTTCAGGTGACAATTCGTTGAGAATCTTCCAGATATCTTTTGCGCCGTCGACAGCCAAGGTGCGGGTAATGGCGGAAGATTTCGGAGAAAGATATGATTCAAAACAATGGCAGAAGGCGTCGAGAGCAGTGCTGACGGTATAATAATACGGAAGTGTATATATGTACCTTGGGTCGACAAAGGCGTATTTCGCATATGAATAGTTGCTTTTGAAATTCTTCTTGCAGGATTTGCCGTCAATCGACAATACCGAAATCCAGTTCCCTTCGCTTCCGGTTCCCGCGGTTGTCGGTATCAGAATAAGAGGCAGCGATGGTTTTAATCCCGGCTCAAATATTCCCTCGGGTCTGATATCCGGGTTTGACGCATAAGCCGCTATAGCTTTGGCTGCATCCATGGATGATCCGCCGCCGATTCCGATAATATAGTCGGCATTTGACTTTCTTGCCAAATTGCCGCCTTCAAAACAGATTGAAATAAGAGGATTTTCCCTGATTTTATCAAAAACCGTGAATTTGATTCCTATTGAATCGAGTACGGCGGAAACATCATCAAGTGCGCCTGACTTAACCGCCGAATCCGCATCGGTTATAATCAAAGCGCTTTTTCCGATGTCAAAAAGGTTCGGGTTGTTTTTAACACAGTCTTCACCCGAAATTATTCGGACCGGCATATAAAAATCTATGTTCATGATTACTTCCTATTAAAGAAGCCCGAAAGAGGTTCTTTCGGGCTTCTTTACATCCTTGATTATATCGATGCTTAAGAATGAATGTTTATTCGGCTGGGAAGTTGGATGAGTACCATGCGCTGTATTGAGCAAGCGGTGAGTTCTCATCTTCCGCGTTCAGACAGGCTGCGATATACAGGTCAGCCTTAGCTTCGGCACTCAAAGTTGTAATAAAATCATCGAGCGTAACCGTTCTGATTGCCGGACGTGTCCTCTGTTCGATATCACCGGCAGCGGTTTTGACATAATAGGTCTCTTCGAATTCTTCTTCATAAGGAACGAAGTTGGTAATCTGATCAAGATAGCCCTGCGATGTTTCGACAACACCGTCCATAATCTGTTTTACGGTCATGTCGCTTGACATGAGTTCGGAGACATTGCCTTCTTTATCGGTCTTGGTGTAAGCCAGAGTAAATCCGAGATACGGGCTGTAGCTCATATCAAGGTTCTGCTTTTTGGCAAGCTCCCAGTTATTGTCGGAAAGCTTGGTTTCAAGCTCAGACATTCCGGCAGACTGCTTAAGCATGAACTGGTTGCCGACATAGTCGGTCTTCATCGAATAAGTGGTTCCGAGCTTGTTTATCTTACCGTTATCATCAATCTCATAGTCAACGCCTTCAACGCCGTAAGCGAGAATATTGATAAGCTGTGGTTCCGTAGTAAGCAGCTTGACTACCTGCATGCAGCGGGAAACATTTGCCGTATAGCTGCTGATACCGTACATTCCGCTGTAAACGTTTTCATTTGTAGCCTGAGGATACTTGTAAACGTTTACATAGTATTTATCTTCATACAGCTCGGCAGTGGTTACATCTCCGGTAATGACGGCGGCTGCATAGCGGTTGCCGTCGTCGATGGACGCACCGGCTGCACCGATGGCATTTGCTGCACGGTATTTTATCATGAGCTTATAGTTGTTCACGAACTCGTTTACCGTTAGCAGGTTATTGGGGTTAGCCATGGTTCCGGCTTTGGCGTCGATCGGAACCGCAGCTCCGATTATGCTCGGAGTTGATGTGAAATATTCAATACGGGGGGAGGGCTCATTCATAAGCGGAACAATACCCGTTTCATATTTAATAACATCGTCAAGGAAGCTTTCGGCATCAACGATTGATTTTATTGCATCGGGATCATAGCTGTATTTGTCTATAAGCTCTTTATCGAGAAGGAGATACTGATATTCACCGACAACATGGTTATTGGGAATTCCGTATGTAGAGGATCCAACTTTTGCTGCTGAGAAGAATGTCGGGTGAATATATGTTTTTAGGATCTTTGAGTTGATAGAGAGTTCCTCGTCAAGAGCGGAAAGTTTCCCGTCTTCAACGAGTTTAAGGAAGTTATCCTTACCTCTTACAAGCATAATATCGAGCTGAGTACCGTCTTCCGCAGGATATACAGTCTCCTCGATACCATATTCGTTGATAATGGTCTCGTCGACTTCTGTAGTCTCTTCGGTTGTGGTTTCGGCTTTGGTTGTTTCACCGGCGGCAGCGGCTGCACGGGCAGCTTCCCTTGCGGCTTTGGCGGCAGCTTTCTTGGCTGCTTCTTCTTCTTCAGCCAGTTTTATCTGCTCTTCAACGGCAACTATCTTTTCCTGTATAACCGAATCATATTCGCTCTCTTTGTAAAATTTGCAGAGAATATGAGTGTTGAACTCGGCTTCGGTGATTGAGTTTATGGCTTTCTGGATACGCGCGATGTCTTCTTCGGTGGTGCTGTCGCCGACAATTGAATAAAGCGTAATTGTCATCGCCTTATTTTCGGACGAACTTGCAGTTGTACCGTCTTCGTTTGTGGTTTCCGCGTCCTCGGCTTTCTTGCCGCAGCTTGAAAAAACAAGCGGGAGCACAAGGAGCAGGCATAACAACAAAAGCGGGAATCTCTTTTTCATAAGGTATAATCCTCCTCGATCGCACTTTGTAACAGTACTATTTTACACCAAAAATCCGGATATGTCAAGAATAATTTAATGTCTGAAAATGCATGACGGTTGTTATTTTTCGCGATAATACACATCTTTACGGCTCGCTGTTGTAAGTTGCAACGAATTATTATCGTTATTTTTGTGCATAACGGCGTTTTTTATGTATAATAATACGAAATATTCACGATATAGTTGTACATTTCGGACAAAAAGAGAGGTTTCAAGAAACGCAGTTTTTCAGTCGAGATAATCCTTAAGTCTCTTGGAACGACTCGGATGACGCATCTTTCTGAGAGCTTTTGCTTCAATCTGACGGATGCGTTCGCGGGTTATATTGAATACCTTTCCGACTTCCTCAAGAGTTCGCGTGCGGCCGTCGTCAAGACCGAACCGCAGCCGCAGAACCTGCTCCTCACGCGGGGTCAGCGTCCGCAGCACCTCTGCCAGCTG
>JAAZGC010000342.1 GCA_012511425.1 Clostridiales bacterium
CGGGAATACGACGTCATCGCGATAGACGAGGCGACGCAGATCACCGAATATCAGTTCAACTGCCTCCGCGCCTGCCTGCGAGGGGTGAGCCGGACGCCGAAGCGGATGTATCTGAGCTGCAACCCCGGCGGCATCGGGCATATTTGGGTCAAAAGGCTGTTTGTCGACCGCAGCTACGCCGACGGCGAAAACCCGGACGATTACGCCTTCATTCAGGCGAAAGCCGCCGACAATCCGGCGCTCATGAAAGCCGATCCCGACTATGTAAACCGCCTGCGCGCAATCCGTGACCCGCGCCTCCGCCGCGCATGGCTCGACGGCGACTGGAACGTCTTCGAAGGTCAGTTCTTCGCCGAGTTTGACCCGGAAAGGCATGTAAAATATCAACCCGCCCTCGCCGGAAGCTGGTTCTGCGGACTTGACTACGGCTTTGATATGCTGGCGCTTATCGTCTGCGTTATCGGCCCCGACGGACACGTTCACGTCGCGGCGGAATTGTGCCGGGAAAATCTCACCCTCTCGGCGGCGGCGATTGAAATACGGCGAAAGCTTGACGAAATGCGGGCGAGATATCCCAAATCGGAGCCTATGTATATCGCGGCGTCGCCCGACCTCTGGAACCGCCGTCAGGACAGCGGAGTTTCCGGAATCGAGACGATGAGCAGAATTGCGCTGCCGCCGCTGATACGCGCGGACGACCGCCGGGTGCCGGGCTGGCTGAATATGCGGGAGTATCTTGCGTTTTCCCCGGACGGAAATCCCGGACTTACAATAGACCCCTCCTGCGAGACGCTGATATCGTCGATGCAGGCGCTGGTCTTCTCGAAAACCGTCCCCGACGACGCCTCCGACAGGCCGCACAGCGCCACCCACGCGCCGGAAGCGCTGAGATACGCCCTTATGAGCCGCCCGAGAGCCCCGACGGAAGCAGAAAAGACGAATTTCGCCTTTGAGCGAAGAAACCCCGGCGGCTGGAACTTTATACGCTGAACAACCAAAAAACGAGGAAATAAAATGGCATATCCCGAAAGCAAAAGGCTTATCTATGAAACGAAATTTCCGGGGCTTATGTCGGCGGCAGAGTGCCTGAACCTGCGCCATGACGGCGGAGCGCTCGTATCAAGACCCGGATTTAAGACGCTCATCACGGCAGGCGGAAATATACGCGGCGCGTGGTACGGCTCATATGACGGCACCGTCGAAAGCCGATGGCACTATGTCGTCGGCAATACGGTATTCCGTCTCGAACCGGGCGGAGCGGCGCAGATAGGAACTCTCGGCACAACCGAAGGCGAAGTCAGCTTCTATTTCTTCGCCGGAGCGCTCTATCTGCTCGACGGGGCGAATATCTATATAATAGGCGCGGCCGGAGCCGCCGTCCTTGCGGGCGAAGTACCGACGGTTGCGATATCAGACGGCGAAGGACCGGGGAAGGCGGCGGCCGAGCCGAATCTTTTGAACGACAGGGTGAAAGAGGTGTTCAATCTCAACTCATCCGTCGCAAGCGTGGAGCTCACCCGCAGGGCGCAGACGGTTCACGAAGTCAGAAAAAACGGCGCTCTGCTTTCCGGCTGGACGCTGAACTACGGAGATGTCGGGACTGTCGTTGTCTTTGCCCAGCAGATACACGGATA
>JAAZGC010000343.1 GCA_012511425.1 Clostridiales bacterium
AACCGTGAAGATTACATGACCGGCCGCTATGACGATAAAAACAAAGCCGCCGCCGATGCCTACTACACCGCCGACTATTACGGCACAATAAACGGTCCTTCGATCAACTTCATAAACAACCTGTCGCTGGCGCTGATTTCCGTCTTCGGCTCGCTTTTATATCTTTCCGGCGGAATAAGCATCGGCAACATCAGCTCATTCGTCCTCTATTCCCGCCGATTCTCGGGACCGATAAACGAATTTGCGAACATCTTCGCCGAGCTGCAATCGACCTTTTCCGCCGCCGAAAGAGTATTTCGGCTGATGGACACGCTGCCGGAGACGCCGGATTCTTCTGACGCCAAAGAGCTCGTTTCGGTCAGAGGGGATGTTGAAATAAAGAATGTGAATTTCGGCTACACCCCCGAACGGCAGGTCATCCATGACCTTAATCTTCATGCGCCGCACGGCACGGTAGTCGCGATAGTCGGTCCGACTGGCGCCGGGAAAACCACGATAATCAACCTGCTGATGCGGTTTTACGATGTAAACGGCGGGGAGATATTCATCGACGGCTATGAAATAAGAGATGTCACCCGCGACTCGCTGCGCCGCTCTTATACAATGGTGCTTCAGGACACCTGGCTTTTCCACGGCACAATCTTCGAAAACATCGCCTACGGCAAGGAGGGGGTGACCAGAGAACAGGTTGAGGACGTATGCAAAGCCGCCGAGATACACAACTACATCATGAGCCTGCCGGACGGATATGACACGCTGCTCTCCGACAATGCCACCAACATATCGAAAGGTCAGAAGCAGCTGCTGACCATCGCCCGCGCGATGCTTTTAAACTCGCATATGCTGATACTCGACGAAGCGACTTCCAACGTCGACACTCGAACCGAGCGGCGGATACAGTCGGCGATGCTGCGGCTGATGCGGGACGAAAATGGTCCGCGCACCTGCTTTGTCATTGCGCACCGGCTTTCAACGATCCGCAACGCCGATGTAATTTTAGTCATGCAGAACGGCGAGATTGTCGAACAGGGGCGCCATGACGAGCTGATTTCCCGCGGCGGCGAATACGCAAAGCTCTACCGCAGCCAGTTCGAGAGCTGGTAAGCCGTTAACCCAACTTGCTGATTATTTTGTCGATGATTTTTGCGAATTCCTCTGGGGACTCGCGGTTTTCCTTGTTTATCCAGACCCTCATCGCCTGATAACAGCCGTAAGCAAGCATATTGTACATATATTCGGTTTCGCTTGTTCCCGAGTTGCCGAGGCGGCGGAATATCTCGTTCTGTATCATAATCGCCTGGGAAAATATCTTCTCCGGAAACGCCGCATCGACGTTGTTGTTGACCAGAAGGCGGCAGAGGTCGATATTCTCCTCGATGTTTTTGCAGATTATAAATACGATCTTTTCCGCCTGAGCGGGATTGTCTTCAACGGCCTGATTCACCATCAGAATCAGGTCGTTTTCCATGTCCGCAAGCAGGTCGAACTGGGAGCCGTAATACTTATAGAAGGTGGAGCGGTTGACATCCGCCGCTTCGCAAAGCTCTCTTATCGAAATATTGTATATGTCGTTTTTCTCGAGCAGAGAGACGAGTGCGTCCTTTAACAGCTGCTTTGTCATCGTTACCCGGCGGTTTTCTTTTTTCTGCATGGTATTAACTCCTTATAAAGTTTTAATGAATACACAACACTTTCGGTCGGGTGTGTTGCGTTAACAACAGTATGGTATAAATCAGTTGGTTGACAGTCCAACACATGTGTATTATAATATACCCAGGCTGAAATGTCAAGAGTTTTTTTACTTTCAGCCGTGCAAATCGACCGGAGGTTTTTATATATGCGGAAAATTGCTGATTTCATAGTGGAGCGGCGGCTCCCGATTTTTATTGTTATGCTTACTCTGACGCTCATCTGCGGCATTCTTGCCCTCAGAGTCGGCATAAACACCGACATGACGAAATATCTGCCCGACGATTCGCAAATGAAGGTCGGGGTTGACATAATGGATAACGAATTCCCCGAAGCCGATGAAGAAAGCTCAATCCGGGTAATGTTCACCGGTCTTTCCGAAGAGCAGAAAACCGAAGTTCTGTTTACCCTTCAGAAGATCAAATATGTAAGCTCTGTCGAATACGAGCCGGACAGCGAAGACTTCAACAAAGGCGACAAGACCCTCTTCCTCGTCAAAACCGACTTTGATTACGGCAGCGACGAGATAAAATCGATAGAAAAAGAAATTAACGCCGTTTCCGGATACGACATGAAATGGCAGTCAAACAGCGTCGAAGCGATAAAAGTGCCTCCCGTTGTGCTGCTCTCGGCGCTCGCGCTTCTGATAGTCATTCTCTTTGTGATGTGCGAATCCTGGATAGAACCGCTGCTCTTCCTCGCCTCGACCGGCGCCGCCGTGGCAATCAACCTCGGCACAAACCTATTTCTGGGCTCGGTCTCGGAAATCGCAATGTCGATAGCTCCGATACTTCAGCTCGTGCTGTCTATGGACTATTCGATCATCCTTATAAACCGCTACCGCCAGGAGCTTGAAACTGCCGAAAACAAATACGAAGCGATGAAAAAGGCGCTTGCCGCTTCAGCTTCGTCGATCCTCTCCAGCGCCTTTACAACCGTTGTCGGACTGCTGGTGCTGCTGCTGATGAGCTTCAAGATAGGACCCGAACTCGGAATCATCCTCGCAAAAGGCGTTTTCATCAGCATGGTCACCGCTTTTACGGTGCTTCCGTCGCTTATCCTGATCTTCGACGGGGCGATCAAAAAATCTGCGAAGAAGTCCCCGAAGTTTAAAATGGGGGGACTCACCAAGTTCAGCTATAAGCTGCGCCCGGTTATGCCGATAGTGCTCGTCGTACTTTTCGCCGCGTCATTTATTATTTCGCAGAGCACCGGAATATCCTTCTCGCAGACACCGGTTGACACATTAGCCGACACCTTCCCGCGCGAAAATAACTTCGTCCTCCTTTATGAAAACGAGGACGAGGAAAAGGCGTGGCAGCTCGCTTCAAGCATCGAAAACGACAGCCTTGTAAAGGAAGTCACCGGATATTCGAACACCGCCGGAAAGCACTATTCGGCGGAAGAGCTCGGCGACCTCGGCGACGGGGAATTCGAGCTTGACGACATCGCAGCAAAGCTGCTCTATTACAGGCATTTCGACGGTTCGACAAACAAACTTTCCTTCTCGGAATTCATCGATTTTCTGAACGCAAAAGTTTTAAATAATGAAAAACTTTCGGAAAACATCGACGATGAAGCCAGAGACGGCATCGCAAAGCTTGATAAATTCAACGACAGAACAGCTCTCGAAAAGGCAATGACGGCCGATGAGCTTGCTTCCTT
>JAAZGC010000344.1 GCA_012511425.1 Clostridiales bacterium
CGCAGAAATCGCAGGTTATCACTTTTCCGAGATTGAAGCGTTTGTATTTGCAGCCGGCTGCGATTATCCGGAACTTGTCATCCTTTAACGAATATTCAAGTCCTTCGGGGCGGAAGCGGATCGATATTTTCCTGCCGAACCGGTTGAGCATTGTTATCCGCACGGAGCGATTATTCCGGACGGCGGAAAGAATAAATCCGAAATTCCGGATGTAGGTTTCGTCTTCGAAAGGGTCGCCGTTCGAGTATCGGTCGTAAATCCGGTAATCTTCGTTTGTGAAGAGAGGTTCGACGCCGCTCAAATCCGGAAATACAGCGCCGAACAGCTTTATGCGCGGGTCTTCGCATATTGCTTTAAGCCAGCGCTTTTGAAGGTTCGTCAGCGGCATTGTCGGTTTATAGCGGAGTACGGGCGAAAGGTCTTCATTCAGCAGCGGCCATTTTCCGGATTTAAGCGACGGAAGGATGGTAAGAACGCTTCCGGAAAATGCCTCCCGCGCGACGCATTGCTGCAGATCCTTCTCGGTCGTGCCGGGCGCAGACGCCGCTTCTATAATTTTTGCGACTGCATTGTAGTAGACGGAATACAATTCGCTGAACAGCATGACAGCCTCCTCAATCAATGCCGTACATACGGTACATTTCCCGGATGTCCGATTTGAACTTGTTTTCGGCGATCCGGTTTGCAAAATTAATCTTGATTATGCGTGAGATGAATGTTCTTATCCACGGGAGCATTTCGTTTGTATCGAATACATCGGCTGAAAACCGGTAATGGTTTTCGTCGAGCTTTTCGACGCGGCCGCAGCGCTTTTCGCGCTCCAGCCTGCGGATTATGAAATCCTCGTCATCCCCGACCCTGATTTCAAACTCCACATGTTCGGTTTTTTCGATATTCCGCTTGCAGCTTACTCCCCACATATACCTTTCTGCGGACGAAAGTTCATCCCGCAAAGCGTAAAATTCCTCGCAAATCTCGTTTTCGATGCGGATATTTGAAAGATAATCGAGGCGATAGGTATTGATTAGTTCTGCCTTTTCATGATATGCCAGAAGAAACTGCCTACCGTTCTGAGCGCTGATATAGATTTTAAGCGGGACCAGACGGACGGTTTTCTCCTCTCCCGAATGCCTGCCGAGATTATTAGCCGAAACATAACGGTGCCCGCGAATGGCGCAAAACAATTCCGCCGTCACGCCGCTGTCGACGGCGCCGGTCATATAGTGATGCTTAAAAGAAAACACTCCCTCATGCTCCGGCAGTTTGTCCTGCAGGAAGGAACCGACAACACCGCAAGGTGCCGATTCGCTGAAAAAATCTAACGCATCCGACAAAGATGAAATGTCGGTATCCGGACTTCTGCTGTATAACACAGATCTCCCTTCTTTTTCGGTTCGGATAATGCCTTCTTTTGTATATTCCTTCAGCTTCTTTCGCAGTGTTGACTCATCAAAGGTCATGCCGGAAGACAGCAGCTCGTCGATATCGAAAATCAGCTCTGCAAGGGTCTTTTTTATCTCCGGCGAATGAAGAATGTCAAAGATCGCAAAGTGCAGCGTGATATCTCCGTCGGTGAAACTCTTTGCCTTCCACGCTTTGTAGAAAGGGTTTCTGTGGGTTATGCGGCTGTCTGCAGATATAAAAACATTCTTTCCTTCCGCCATCTGCGTAAAGCGCATATATTCGCCCAGCCAGCTTTCAAGCCTGCGCCGCTCGTCGTCATATGAGCGCGCACTTTTGGCGTTGTATTCGGATCTGCTTTTAAAGCCATATACATAGAATTCGCGCATATACGATCTGATCCTTTCGAAATTCTTGATAAGCTCGTTATAAGCCAAAGTGCACACCTCCTCTAAATATGATGATCCGGCGGATCAATGTTTAAGCCGCTTTTTTGATTTTTCAGAGAAATAACATATAATAAAAAGAATGTCCATCCGATAAATAACTTCATTGGAATTCGCCGCAAAAGCAGCTGCGGGCCCCGCTTCCGGCAAACATTACATCACGGCAAGCCAGAAGAAATCAAGCGGCAGTCGGATGGTTATCATACTGTTAATCACATTTTTTCGTTATTCCGGATGTGTATTTTAAAATCACGGAGACGTCGGAAAAACGCCTCCGTGTTTGATCCGTTTTTTATTCAGCCGACAGGGTTATTCTGATTGCTGTCCGCAGGTAGGTCCCTCGATATGAAGC
>JAAZGC010000345.1 GCA_012511425.1 Clostridiales bacterium
CCGGTGACGGTGCAGAAAAACCGGATATCGATAGAAGCAGTCCCGCTGCCGGGCAATATCACGGAGAAAGACGATGATGCGAAACAGTAAAACCGCGCTGACGGCAGCCGAGCTTTCCGCTGCGATAAAAAGCGGCGATATCGGCGGCGTGTGGGTCTTCTGCGGCGATGAGGATTACCTCAAAAGCCATTACAAAAAGGAGCTGCGCGACGCGGTTCTGGGCGAGGAAGCCGACACCTTCAACCGCTTTATTTTGACCGCCGAAAGCTATTCGGCTCAGGCGCTGAAAGATGCTATAGAGACGCTGCCTATGTTTTCCGACCGGCAGATAGTCGAAGTATCCGGCATTAACTTCATCCAGATGAAGGACGCAGACCTCGATACGCTCTGCGCCGTCCTGTCGTCGGCGGAAGAACATCCCGATACCACGGTGGTGCTTGTCGCCGCGTCCGACGAGCTTAAATATGTCGACATCACGAAATTCGTGCCTCAGGCGGACAAAAAATCCGCCGCCGCGCTTGCAAAGCTTTACGACTGCGCAAAGGTGGTCGCCTTTCCGTTTGAAACGGAGGCGAAGCTCGCCAAATGGGTACTGCGGCATTTCCGCGCCGGCGGCGCCGAATGTTCCCCCGAGCTTGCTTCGGCGCTTATAAAACACGCCGGTCGGGATATGTTCAGGCTGGCTCAGGAAATAAAGAAGCTTTCATACTATGCGCTTGCGTCCGAAAGAACCGAAGTCACGGAGGATGATATTTACCTTCATGTAAAGGAAGACTTCGAGTTCGGCCCCTTTGACTTTTCAAACGCGCTGCTCGATCACGACTGCGAAAAAGCGTTCAAGCTGCTTTACGAGATGCGGAATTCGAAGGACGCAAACAAGCTCTATCCTCCCGAACTTATCTCGGCTCAGATTTCCCGCGTCTTCGCCGATCTGATTGCCGTGAAAGAGCTTTCCGACGACGGCTGCACTCAGAACGAGATTGCGGCGGCGCTGAAAATGAATTCTTACAAAGTCAGGCTATATATGAACGCCTCAAAAAACCGCAGCACACAGCAGCTTTCCCGCGCCCTTGCGCTCTGCCGAAGCTGCGACTTTGCGATGAAGTCGACTGCGCTCGACAACGGCGTCATCCTTGACAGACTTGTGCTGTCGCTTATGTAATACGGTTTTAATATAAGGAACGGAAAATGAATCAAGCCCTTGCCTTTGCCCCGACGGGTCCGCGGCAGATAAATACGCAGTTCCGCCGCGATATGAACATAATCGGACTTGTGCTGTCTTTACTCGTCTTCTTTTTCATCATAAACGGTTTTGTGTCGGAATATCTGAAAGGATTTCTGCTTCCCTTGCGGGAAACGCTTTCCGACGAAGATTATTATTCCGCGACGGTTTTGGTCGACTCCTTCGTTTATGCGCTGAATTTCCTTATCCCTGCGATAGTTATGAGGGTTGCTCTCAAAATGGGCGGCGAGCGGCTGCTTCCGGGGGAAAACGAGTCGGCGCCGCCTTCCGAAAAGTCGAAATTCAATATATTCCTGTCGATTTTTTTAGTGCTGCTCATGGTCGAAGTCGGTGCGACGATCTCAGGAGCCGTCCTCGACTGGTTTTACAGCATCGGATTTGACTTTTACATCGATATTGAGCAGCGGGTTCCGACCGGAGTTTTCGGGATTATTGCTCAAACGGTATCTGTTGCGGTTATGCCGGCGGTGTTTGAGGAGCTGCTTTTCCGCGGCTGCGTGCTGGGCGCCCTGCGCCGTTACGGCGCCGCATTTGCAATATTCTTTTCGGCTGCGGTGTTCGCGCTGATGCACTGCACGGTGCAGCAGTTTCTGTACGCCTTCTGCGCCGGGCGCGGCCGCGGTTGGCTTACATACTCTACCGGGCGGCTCTGGCCGGCGATCCTCTGCCACTTTATCAACAACGGGCTTTCCGTGGCTTATGATTATGTTTTCACTTATTTCGGCGATATTGCGTATATGGCGGTCTACGCCGCTTTCTCGGCAGTAATACTTATCCTCGGCGTCACGGGACTGATTTTCATCATCCGAAAGGGAGGGCATATCTCCGAGGGCAGCCGGCAGTCTTTGCCGTCGCTGCTGCTGCGCCGATCCTTTGTGCCGGGAACGGTGATATATCTCGTCCTTGTCGCGCTGCTGACCATGCTGGTCGTCTTACCGTTATAACCGTTATGAGAAAGGAAAAAACCATCGCGGCAGAAGCGGCGGACGAGGATATCGTATGGATGGAGCTTGCCATAAAGGAAGCCGAGAAAGCGGCTGCCGAGGGCGAAGTGCCGATAGGCTGCGTTATCGTAAAAGACGGAGAGCTGATCGCCGCGGCTCACAACCGGCGGGAGAGCGGACGCCGGGCAACGGCGCACGCCGAACACGACGCGCTCGAGCTTGCCTGCGAAAAACTCGGCGGTTGGAGACTGAAGGGCGCCTGTGTCTATGTCACTTTAGAGCCCTGCCCGATGTGTGCGGGAGCCATTATAAACGCGCAGGTCAGCCGGGTGGTTTACGGCGCGAAAGACAGCTCCGCCGGCGCTTTCGGCTCGGTTGTCGATCTGCG
>JAAZGC010000346.1 GCA_012511425.1 Clostridiales bacterium
CGGACGCAAAGCGGCACAACGTCGCCGCTCCAAATGTCAAGTGAATAACCCGCAAGACGGGTTATTCAGTTATACCCTCCGCCAATCCCTGATACTCGTTAAAGAAATCCTCCGCGGCCTTTACCATATACAGCGTGCACCCGTCACCGCCGAATGCGGCCTGAATCTTCAGCGT
This sequence comes from Clostridiales bacterium, assembly GCA_012511425.1. GTDB lineage: Bacteria > Bacillota > Clostridia > Oscillospirales > CAG-272 > JAAZGC01. Next base: position 176 of record JAAZGC010000346.1, read on the forward strand.
GCCCAGATAATCGTCCACCGAATACACCACAATATGCAGCGTTTCCGGGTCTGCCCAGGCGGCGGAGCTGACTGTCTTGTAGCCGCGGCCGAGGGGGGTGCCTATCTTTTCGCCGTGGTAATGGGTCTCCGGGAAGAAGCCCGCGATGTGGGAGCCGAATCCGAACTCAAGGACGTGATTTCCGGTGCGGTTTTCGTAGCTCATCGAGCCTTTGCCGTCTTCAAAAGTAAATACCGCCGACCTGATTCCCATCGGGTTTGCGTTGAAGACGTATTTTTTGCCGCTGACAAGCGCGGCGGTCGGCGAAGTCGGCTCTCCCCGCGGGTAGAGGACATGGCGGGTTGAGAGATAATCGGCGAGGTCGGCGGCGGCGGACTCGTTCGGCTCAAGCTTTGCATCAGAGCCTAAATAGGGATAAATCTCCCGCCAGAGGGCGGAGATAAACTCATAGTAGCCGACCGGAGTCGCCTGGGTGTCGCCGGTCACGGCGATGACGAAATCCTTTTCCGGCAGACAGACGGCGCACTGCAAGCCCATTCCGAGCAGGGCGAAGCCGCGGTGGCGGGTCATCCAGATCTGATAGCCGTAGCCGAACTGCTCCTCCGACTGGCTTTCCGCCATTACGGTGTCGATCTGCTTCGACGTCGCGGCGGCGGCGTAATCCTCCGGTAGAATCTGAACGCCGTTCCAGCGCCCTTTCCGCATCCAGAGCTCGGTGAAGCGGGCGAGGTCGCGGGTGGTGCAGAGGATGCCGGAACCCGCCCAGTCGCCGCCCTCCGGACGCTTGACGCAGCGGATGTCGGGGGTCATTCCCAGCGGCTCAAACAGGCGCGGGCGCAGATAGTCGGTCAGGCAGCAGCCGGCAAGCTTCTCGACTATGGCGGTCAGAACTACCGTCGCGCAGGTGTTGTATTGGAAAAGCCGTCCGGGGCGGTGGTCGGCGCGGTGCTTGTTGACCGAAGAATCGGGGTCAAAGAAGGTCTGCACCCAGTTTTTGTCGGAAAAGCCGTAGTTGTTCCACTGATACGGCGTCGCCATCATTAAAAGATCGCGGACGGTGGTCTCGGCAAGATACGGGCTGACCGGTTCCGAGACATATTCCGGGAAAAAATCGAAGACGCGGTCGTCGAGCCGCACCTTCCCCTCGCCTATCATAAGCCCGATGCCGGCGGAGGCGAATGTTTTCGAGCTGCTGTACATCCGGTGGCGGTCTTCCGGCTTCCAGGGGTCGCAGTAGCACTCGGCGAAAAGCTTGCCCCGCCGCGTCATGACAAAGCTGTGGAAGTTGATATGCCGCGACTCAAGCCGGGCGGCGAATCGCCGGACGGCCGAAGAAGGAACTCCGGCTTCCTCGGGGGTAATAACGGTATAGTCGACCATGATGTAACCTCGTTTGTATGTGTTAGGTGGGTGGGTTGTTTGTGTTGTTGTTGGGATTATTATATACGATTTTAATTAAAATGTCAATGAATGGCGCCGCATTTCGCGGTGATTATTTCCGGTTTATTTCGTCTTCAAGCCGCTTTATGCAGTCCATCATCGA
>JAAZGC010000347.1 GCA_012511425.1 Clostridiales bacterium
CATAGGAAAGTATTTGGCTATCTTTTCCCACTGAGTGTCCGTTAAGTCACTTGGATAGTTTGTTGCTTTGTATTCTATATTTTTCATGTTCATATTATATCATATTTCGCTTATGAGAACAAGTTCTTAAACTTGTCAACAGATTTCATTTAATTCGGAACAAAACAAAAATTCAATTGACGGTTTGGGAATTAAATTGACATAATAATACCCTCCACCGGAAATATAACGACCGGCGGTGGAAATTCAGATTGTTTCAGCCTGCGAATGAATTAAGCTTTTCCGTAATGGCCATATCGGCGAATTTTTTTCAATGTATTAATCAAACCGGTGAATATTATATTTCAAATTTCTTAAAACAAAAACCGTATAATCTTTTAAACATAAAGACTGTTATAAATATAACTTCGTATTGTTGCGGGTTTGTTTCTATCTGGTTAATTTTTCGATGTTTTATTTATTATTTGATATAATATACTGTATATGAAAGATTGTTTTTGTTTTAACTTATTTTCAAATGATATAATAATCAGCGAACAAAAATCAAATCGCAGCATAAAACACGACACTCTGAAAAGCAAAAGAAAGGATTAAAGCAGCATGAAACCAGTTAAACAATTCGCCGCTCTTGTTCTTGCCCTGATAATGCTCGCAGGTTTGCCGCAGGTTATATTTGCGGCGCCGAAGGTCGGCGATGTGGTCGACTATGTCCTTCACACCGACATTGTCACCTACATCAACGGACTGCCGATACGTTCCTACAACATTAAGGGATATACCGCCGTTATAGTTGAGGAACTTGCAGATTACGGCTTTTATGTCGTATGGTACGGTAACGAAAGAAAGCTTACCGTGATACGGCTCGACAGCATTCCTGTCGTCGGCGGTTACACGCCGGAAAAGAATACGCAGCCGATAGGCTCGAAAGCGATGCCGGTGTATTTCACCGATATCGTTACCTATCTTGACGGCGAAAAAGTGGACAGCTACAACGTCGGCGGGAGAACGATTATTTACGTTGACGACCTAGCGAAATTCTACGCGAAAGATTACGTCTGGGACCCGAACGCGCGGACGCTCAGCCTGACTCTGAAAGGAGCCGCTCCGACGGATTCGTATTCGGGAGACGATACCGGTACCGGGACCGAGCCATCAGGCGGACCGGTTATTGAAAAGCAGCCGGAAAGCTGCAGCGTTAAAGAAGGCGAATATGCCTCCTTTGAAGTAAAAGCATCCGGAGACGGCCTTACGTATCAATGGCAGCGGGAAGAAGCAGACTCCGAATCAACGGCCTGGAATTGGGTTGATCTTTCGGACGGGGGAGGGATTTCCGGCGCTAAAACGTCAAAGCTCTCCGTATTGGCGGATCTCGACGCCATTTATGCCGGCAGCTATAGTACAAGATTGAAAGTCAAAGCGAACGGCGAGCTGCACTGGATAGACATAAAAGATTATGTCGTTGGCGAAGGACTGACTTTTGAATGGGAAGGACGCAGGCAATTAGTACCCGAAAACCTTTATATCGTCGAAACCGAGTATCGCGTCGACAGGCATGAGAAGGGCTTTGAGGATCAGATAATAAGGACGGAAGTCAACGGCTCCAAATTGGGAATCAGCACTACCGCATTGCGCGGACGAATCAAAAAGAAGAATCCGGGACCGCTGGAGGGATATTTTCTTTTTTACAGCCTTGATTTATACACGGAATTATATTGCCATGTTACCGACAGATACGGCGAGAAGCTTACGTTTACAGTTTATATAGAATATCTTGAGCCATAACCAATAAAGACAAACCGACCCGGCAAACTCTCATAACGACCGAAAGCGGCGCCGCGGAAAATTCCGCGGCGCCGTGGTTTTTAATACTGTTGATATCAGAGGTCGAAGCCTTCAAGTATCTTTTCGAGGTTCTTTTCCGCCTTTTTTTCAAAAGAGGAAATATACCTTGCGCCGACTGAGGTATAGGAATCATTTTTGAGAGCGCTGTTATAAGCGCTTATCGATGTGCCTTTCAGACCGTAAGCATATGATATGTCATATGCGCGGCGAGTGATCATATCCAGCATCATGTCGGCTGAATTCTGGTCGCGCGTGCCTTTTCCGATGACCGCTTTATCGAAATATATATCAAGTACGTTGTCGTAAGTGTCGGCGGCGAGCGACTCGATGATGATGCCGGTGCGGTCGATATCTTCTGTTGAAACCGGAACTATGACGGCAAAGGGATTCTGAACATAGACATACTGTCTGTCCATTGCATAATCAAATGTCGGGTAGGAGATAACGCCGTAATCGTCTTCCTGGTCGCGGAGGTTGCGGAAGTCGCCCATCAGTCTCGAATAGAAGAGCGCTCTGCCCTCTTTGAACATCGATCTTGTGGCATCGTCGCGGGCAAGCGCGGATATCGTCTTGTCGTTGAGCATTTTGTTGATCAGTGTTCCGATAGAAATGAGGCGTTCGGAATCGATGTTGAATTTCATGCTGTATTCGCCGTTTTCATTGATGATGTCAACGAGCGGCTCGTTCGATGAATAAAGCATCGGAAGGTATTCGAACTCGCGGCCGACAAAGCCGAGGCGGTCGTCTTTTACGGTGAACTTGCCGTCGCCGTTCAGGTCTGCCGCAACCGCGGTCATCATCGAATACATCTTGTCCATTGTCCAGTCTTGGTCTTTATAAAGCCGGAACGGGTCTTCGAGGCTGAAGTCTTGGATAAGATCGCCGCTGAAAAAGATTGTTGCCATCGATTCGTAATGGTCAAAACCGATATCAAGGTAACCGTGGTACATCTTTCCGCCGATATCAAGGGTCTCCTGTGCGCCGATATCCCAATAGGGCTTTGACATATCGATGCAGCCGAGGTCATTTATCGGCATAAGGTAGCCGCCGGACACAAGGTCCATGACCTCTTCGCAAAGCACGTAAACGAAATCATAATCGTTAGAACCGGAGACGACGGAATTTTTCAGCTTGCTCGCCGCAGAATCGTTTACACACGACAGTTTGATGTTGAATTTCTGCTCGATTCGGCGGTTGCGCTCATATATGGCGTCATCCAGCGCATCGCCGGTTATCTCTTCAAAATCGAGGGCGGAGTGATACTCGATATTCAGGCCGTTTGTCGCCATATGGAACTCATACCCGCCGTAATCGACGGCTTCTATTTCCGAAGAATAGAGTCTTTCGGTTTCAACGGTTTCGGCGGTTTCTCCGTCAGCCGCCGTTGTAATGCCGGGAGTTTCGTTTTCACCGGCAGATTTGCCGCAGGCAAACAGCACGCCGGCGAACAAAAGAGCGGCCGAAATCAGGGAAATAAGTCTGAGGGAAATTTTCATATAAAATACCTTATTGATATAGCATTGTCTAAAAAATCGGACGGCCGGGTCATTATTCCCGGCCGTCCGGCATTGCAGTCTGTCCGGGTTGCTGCGCGGATTCAGTCTCTTGTCTTATCTGCGCTTTTTGATTATAACGGCTGCGCTGAGAGAAGCTGCAAGCGCTATTACCGCGATGGAAGCGATGTCGCCGGTCTGTGCGGCGGAAGCGGATTTCGCCGGAGCTGCGGCAGCAACAGGAGCTGCGGCAGCGGCGGGGGCAGCACCGGCGCGGTAGAACTCGACCTCGGCGACGTCGCCGTGACTGGTCTCGTTAAAGTAGCGATAGTATCTGTAGCCGGTGTTATTCTGAAGGTCAGTTATAACAGTGTATTCGGTGGTAGAAACAGCCTCAGCGTCGGATGTCCAGAGAGTAGTCCAGTTTTCGCCGTCGTTGGAACCCTGAATCATTGCGCCGAGGAATCTTGAAGCCCAACCGTCGCGGGAAAGGATAGCGACCTTCTCAAGGGTGCAGACTTCGCCTGCGTCAACTCCGCAGTAGCCGTCGCCGACTCCGAGCGGATCAAAGAAAGTAGCGGCATCGCCGTCAAAAGCGGCAGCTCTTCCGGTATCGGCATTATCGCCCCAGCCGGTCTCATTTCCGATAAGAGCTCCGGATATAATGTTTCCGCCAACGCCGGAAGCCGGGTAAGCGCCTGCAGCAGGTGCAGCGGCCGGTTCTTCTTCGATTTCGGAGGGAAGCGGCTCAAATACTTTATAGTCTGCCACAAACTCGATGTTGTCAACGGTGAACTTTTCTCCGCCCATAAGCATGTCGGAGTAGTCCCAGAAGAGATATACGCCGTGAATGTCGGCCGCATTGGCAGCGGTTCCTGCGTCATATCCTTCCCAGTTGGCGTTTTCACGGATCCAGAAATCCGCTACCGGGAATGCGAAATAGCCCTTGAATCCGAATACGTCGGAGTCCTGAGTGTCGCCGAAGCAGCCGTCGCCGCCGTGGAACATCTCGACCCAGTCGGCTGAACCGTCGGCGAGGTAATAGAAAGGCAGGCCATCTGTGTCGACTTCGTCGGTAGTGAAGAGTGAATAGGAGCTGTCGATCACGCCCCAGTTGGCTTTGCGGAAGCCGACTTCGGTAAGATCCATCCATACGCGGAGGTAAGCAGAACCGGTATAATCGGTCGCGATGCCGGCCTTCTTTCCGAAGAGATAGAGGCCTACGTTAGTCATTCCGTCTTCGTACACAACAAGCCCCTTGGAGCCGTTAACGCCCTTGCCGTCCGTGATTTCGGCAAACACCGGATCATCAAGGAGATTGCCGCCGTTCCACTCGCCGATCCAGTAGTCGGCAGCGTCTTCGTCGGTATAGCAGGGGTTGCCGCCGGCTTTGAAATCTGCCCACGAATCGAAATCGGTGAACAGCGCAGCCGAGGCGGAGAGTGTCAGAGCCGCGACAAGTGCGATGGCTATGACGAGGGAAAATGTCTTTTTCATGTTTGTTCCTCCAAACCTGTAAATTGATTTATTTTATTTTGCATTTGGTTTGCTTTGTCAGGTGTTAAATTCATAAACGAGGGGATTTTCGCAGGGAATGCCGTAGCAGTCGTATGCGGTAACCGTTGCGGTATAGGTCTTCCCTTCTTTTATTCCTGTAGCGGATATCGTTATTGTGGGCGGCATCGGCTCAAAATAGTATTCGGAGAATACCGAATAGCTGAACGAATATCCTTCACTCTTAAGCTCAAGTTTATATGAGTAGACGCACTCGTCGTCATGCGCCTGTGAGAAGGTGAAGGCGGCGCGGCTGCCGTTGGCGGTGACTTTGCCGGTGATCTCCGCATTTTCATCGAAATACGGCGGCACCGAGTCGGTCCAGCGGTCGCGGGTATAAGTAAAGGTATCCGGATCGGACGGAGACGGAATATACCAGATCAGCTGCTCATCCGGCTTGCCTTCGTTTTGGCGTGTAAAGAAAGTACCTGTAAGGATATTGAACGGTAGAACCCGGACACGGTTGTTTTCGTCGACTTCCATTATATAGAACTGCGCCGCCTGCCCGGCATTCGGTGGAACCGTTCCGTAAGACATTCCGGAATTCATTTCAAAATAGGAAAGGGTGCCGGTGCCGAGGGTGGTGTATTTATCCCGGTAAATCGAACGCGGGTTGTTGACGGGCCCGTGGCTGTGTCCGGAAAAATCGACTATATTCGGATAGTCTTTGAATATGTCGTCGAGCTGGGTAGTGTACCATTCCTCCGAAACATAAACCGTGTCTTTTATATGGTGATGCTGAAAGACAAATATCGGCGCTTCCGGATTATCTGCGATTGCTTTGTCAAGCTCCGCCCTGACCCAGTCGAATTTTGACGAATAATCGGAGCCTTCCGGGCTGATCGTTATGAAATGGAAACCGTTTATAACATTATGCTGATCGGCTTCCTGCTCCATCGTCTTTTCGAACACCGCCCGAGAGCCGTCGCCGAATTCATGGTTGCCCATCGAGCAGATGAACTGTGTTTCTTCGCGGATTGAGCTGTTCACTGTGTTGCGGAAGCGGGTCAGCTGCTTTACCGAACCGACATCGGTTACGTCTCCGACAAAAACCGCTGCGTCGACGGGTTTATACTCCTGAGTGTCGGCGTAAGCATAGGAGTATCCGAACATATCCGCAAGCCGTTCTTTTTCGACGGTGTCACTGTCTTTAATATGGGTATCCGACGCGACAATGAATCGCATCATCGGAACAAAGCCGGAATAATCGGTGCTTACCGTCTCCGGCTTCTCGCCCGTTTTGGAAAAAGCCGTGTTTGATATCAGCTTTTCCCCGCCGCCGATATAATCTCCGGCAAAGGCTTTGGCCGCCCGCTTTACGGCGGATTCGGTCTTTCCGGCCAGCACGATTGTGTTGTCTTCAAATACCATGATTATGTGATCGCTCTCTCCGAGCGCTTCGACAGCCGAGGAATAATATGTTTTATCCGATCCTTCCGGACAGACATTTGTCTCTCCGAACAGTATCCGAACGGCGCTAGGATCACCTGCGCCGTACATCATATCTTCGTCATTTGTGATCTTAACGTCCGCTCCCGGCTGTTCGCCGAGGGCTTTAAGCAGCTCGACCGCCGAGCCTACCAGGGTATCCGAAGCATAATCCGAACGGATTATAACAGCAGAGGAAAGATCGATATAGGAAGTCGGCTCCGAAGTCCCGGCAGCCGTCTCCGCCCCGGCATCCTGTGCACCGCAGCCGCATAATATCGCAATTATAAGTATTGAAATTAAAGCAAGAAAAGTTTTTTTCAATATCATAATAATAAACCGTTCAATAATGTTTCAACACGGTAATATTATAATACCATGTAATCAAATATTGTCAACAGATTTTCGGCGATATTTTAAAATATTTTTACATTAATTTTACCAGAACAAAGATATCTCTGTACGGTATTGCTGTAAATTTCCGAATTCCGACAGCGGTTATCGGTTCGTATTTTGAACGGCGAATGTTATGGCATTGCCTCAAAACCGCATTACAATTAAACCACAAAATCCAAGATTGTCAATAGATTTAGCCTGGATTTTCAATAACTATTACATCAATATTACATAACCATACAATTCAGCCTGGGTTTTGGCGGCAGAACAAAACAACGCGAAAATGTTCAGATGCGATGTTTTTTCTCTCTCCGATGCTGAATTATACACAACACCGCCGAAGCGGCAAGCGCCGTGCCGGACGCAGCAAATACGGCATAAAGCGGGTAATCGACAGGTTCTGCTTTTCCTGCTACGACTGTAAAATCAGAGCCGGTGATAGTGATATCCGTCACCCGTCTGCCGCGGACGAGCAGCCGGTGGGTATTGATTCCGTATGGAGTGCAGGTGTAGAGCGTCGCCAGCGCCTCGCCGGGCAGGATGCGCAGTCCGCTGCCGTCCTCCGGTTCGGCAACCGTGATCTTATCCACTTCGTAGGCAAGCGTTCTGTCAAGGACGGTTATGGTGAAGCGGTCGCCGATTTCAAGCCTGTCGAGGTCGGAGAAAAGTCTTGCCTTGACAAGCCCGCTGTGCGCGGATATCACGCAGTGCGTTCCCGGCTCACCTGTCGGAATGCTGGTTCCCTGCCAGAATCCGGCGCCGGACTGGAGAGATGCTTCGTCAATTCCCCGATAAAACGGAAGAGTAAGCGAAATTTTCGGTATTTCGACAACTCCCGTCATGCCGGTTCCGGCGGGATCAAGCAGTAAGGAAAGCCGCTCCCTCTCCCCTTCTTCGAAGATAAACTGGTCTTTTTTATCCCGCAGAAAGGCGTTGTATTCGTCCGCTTCCTCCCAATACCCGGAATAATCCGGCTTTTCGGCGGCGACTACGGTATTGTATTCGGCTATCTTCCGGGACATCGAAAGGCGGGTGACTGCGTCCCGCAATGTAGGATAGATGAGGAGCGACAGGCCTGCTGCAATCAACAGCGCGGGAACGGCGGCTGACGGTTTTGTTTTGCGTTTCATGGTTGTTTGATTAATATGTGATTAAAGCTTCGAAATATACCGATATTCTTCCGAATTATATCATTTCGGGAAAACAAATGCAAGAGGTGTAAAAAATTCCGGGTAAATTTGGGTCTGGCGATTTTGCTGCGGCAGAAAATTATTACGCCGCGGTTTTGAA
>JAAZGC010000348.1 GCA_012511425.1 Clostridiales bacterium
AGGTTCGACTGCATGGCTCATTGTCGTCATCCCTAACATAAGCAAAGCAAAGCCGATGACGGTTGAAGCAATGTTTTTCCTTTTGTTGCTTGATGACAGCATTATTATAATAGTGCATACCAGGGCAATAACCGGCGCAAAGGCTTCCGGTTTAAGAACCGCTAAAAATACATTTTCCGAGGTGATTCCGGTCAGTGAAAACAGCCATGTTGTCAGAGTTGTGCCGATATTTGAGCCCATAATAATGGGTATTGTTTGAGCAAAATCAATCAATGCCGAGTTTACAAAGCCTACCAACATAACTGTCGTTGCGGACGAGCTCTGAATGGCAATAGTAACAATTATTCCGAGCGCAACCCCTTTGAACGGATTTGAAGTCAGGGATTTAATTGTTTTTTCAAGCTTGCTGCCGGTCATCTTCCGAAGTCCGTGCGACATGACATACATTCCGTACAGGAAAAACGCCAATCCGCCGCATAGATTGAAAACATTAAGCAGTCCCACGATGTCCCTCCGAAAAAACGAAAACTATTCAATTTATCATAACATAAAATTGATTTTTATTACAGTTATTTAAGGTAAACACAAAGTAAAATGTTCTGTATGACACCGCTTAGGACTGACTTTACCGCAGCTAACGGTAATAAATCAAAAACTAAAATCAAAAGGAATTTTTATGATGTATAATCAGGTGATATGGGATTTCAACGGAACTATATATAACGATGTCGACATAGGCATTGAGTCTGTAAATACGCTGCTTCTGAAGCGCGGGCTTAAAACGATTAATTCACTTGACGAATACAGGTATATATTCCGTTTTCCGATAAGGGACTATTATGAGGATCTCGGTTTTGATCTGGAATATGAAGGATACGAAAATATCGCTGTTGAATGGGTTCGGGAGTATCTGAAAAACGAGGAGCACGCAGGTCTGTTTGAAGGAATAGAAACGCTGCTGTCGGACATCAAATTCAGCGGAAGAAAACAGTATCTTTTATCCACAACCGAAAAAGGGATGCTTGTAAATCAACTTAAAAGGCTTAATATATTTGGTTTGTTTGACGAAATAATCGGAACCGGCGATATTTACGCTCATTCAAAGATTCAGGCGGCAAGACACTGGTCAGAGGGACGCTGCCTTGATGATGCACTTTTAATAGGCGATACCTACCATGATTTTGAAACCGCGGAAGCGCTCGGAGTGTCTTTTGCAGCTGTGACATACGGGCACGGAGCAAAAAACTCTTTTAATCCGAACACGGTTTTTTTCGGCAATGTCGATGAAATAAGGGGTTATCTGAAAATATAGTTGAAGCAACAGTATTCTCTTGCAATTATGTTAATTATCGGTTGATTGATCATTAATATAATCACGTTGAAAGCAGCATTGGTTTATAATATAATATCATCACTCAATTTTTTTACAAAATAACTCCACAACCAAAAGAATGCCGGAATGAAAACATGTCCCGGCTTTTATAAAAAACTTGAATTATGATTGCAATATCTTGTGAAGATATATCTATCAGCTTTGGAGCTGACACCATACTTGAAAATATAAGCTTTTCGATTAATGAAGGTGACAAACTCGGCATTGTCGGAGTAAACGGCGCTGGGAAATCTACCCTTATCAAAATAATCTCCGGCGAATATGTTCAGAATACCGGGAATGTATATATTTCCAAGGATAAGACGGTAGGATTCCTTGACCAGGATGTCGGTTTCGACTCGGAAAACACACTCATCGACGAGATGTATTCAGCCTTCCCGGAACTTATTGCCGACGAAGAGCGTTTGAATGAGCTCCATGAAAAAATTGAAGGCGGCGAGACGGATAAATCGGTTATAACGCAATACAGTTCTCTTCACGACAGTTTTCTGGCTCGCGGCGGATATGAATTCCGAAGCAGATGCAGAGGTATGCTTATCAACCTCGGCTTTGAAGAATGTTTCTGGGAGCTCAGTATCTCTTCCCTTTCGGGGGGACAGAAGACAAGGGTCGCACTTGCAAAATTGCTATTGTCGGATCCGGATATATTCGTCCTTGACGAACCGACAAACCATCTCGATACAAAATCACTTGCCTGGCTTGAGCAGTATCTGAAAGCAAGTCGGGCTACGATTGTAGTTGTTTCGCATGACAGGTATTTTATGGATGTTATTACCAATAAAATACTTGATATCGAAAACTGCAGGGCTAAATTATATGATGGCAACTACAGCGAATTTGTTGTAAAAAAGTCGGCTGACCGCGAGGTGCAGATGCGCCATTATATTAACCAGCAGCGGGAGATAAAGCGCATTGAAGAAATTATAGAGCAGCAGCGCCGCTGGGGACGTGAAAAAAACATTCGTACCGCTGAAAGCAAACAAAAAATGCTGGATCGCATGGATAAGATTGAACGCCCCGAAGACCTGCCGGATTCGATCAGAATGAGGTTTACGACGAGCGGCGAAAGCGGAAATGATGTACTTATTTTGCATAATTTGTCGAAATCATTTCCGGGAAAGCCGCTGTTTTCCGTTCTTGAGCTGACAATCAGAAAAAACGAGAGAGTGTTTATTACAGGTGAGAACGGATGCGGGAAATCCACTCTGATTAAGATTATTGCCGGAAACGAAAAGCCCGACAGCGGATATATCGAGTATGGATATAATGTTATTATCGGTTACTATGACCAGGAAAACCAGAATCTCAATAATGAAAACACCGTTATAGATGAGCTTTGGGACTGTGAACCCGGGTTAACCGAAACGGAGATACGAAACGCTCTTGCTCTCTTTCTTTTCAGAGGCGACGATATATTGAAGAAGGTCGATGTGCTTTCGGGCGGAGAACGTGCGCGGCTTACATTGGCAAAGCTGCTTATGAAAAAGATGAACCTTTTGGTTCTTGATGAACCTACGAACCATCTCGATATCAATTCCCGCGAAACCCTCGAAAAAGCCGTTGCGGAATTTGACGGTACCGTTATTGCGGTATCACACGACCGCTATTTTGTCAAAAAGCTTTCTTCGAGAATCCTTGATTTCAATGCGGTAAACGACGGAGAAATTTACGACTACAAAGGCCCGTATTCGGAATATATAGAATACCGGGATAATTATCTTATTAAAGCGGAAGTCGAAGAAACCGAAGAGATATCGTCCAGCAAGCTGTCATATCTTGAAAACAAGAAGCAGCAGCAGGACAAACGGCGTCACGAAAATGCAATGAAGCGAACCCGCGAACACATAGATAAGATCGAAGCGGAAATAGAACATCTTGATAAAATAATGTTCGGAGAAGAGGCTTCAAACGCCGAGCTTGTAGCCGAATGTTTTGAGAAAAAAGAGGCATTGGAGTTGAAATTGCTCCGTCTTTATGAAAAATACGATGAACTCGGCGGAGAGATATAATAATCGCCGGTTTATTTCAATCGGAGGAGCACATGGAATTAACTGAATTCTATCGGACTTTCTCATCTGATTCAACCGCCGGAAGTGCGAATCAATTACTGACTGAATACGATTCGGAAAGAACCGTAACGGGACGATGTTATTACAAATTGTCGCATGGGGGCGAGAATTATTCACTATTGTTTTCCAATTCGATTGACAGCACTTTTTCGGACGGTTCTGTATCCAAGGCAAACGATGTCGGGGGTGAATGGGAGATTCTGTCGATGCGCGTCGGACTTTGCCGAAACAGCGGTGACGAGCCGGATAAATGGTATGAAATTACTTTCGAAGGTAGCGAAAGTAAAAAGATTTCGTCTCCCGAATCGTTTTGCACAGATAAAATACCGTTGAATGCAAAAAAAGACGATTTATTGTGTTATGAAATCACTCTCAGAGGTACGAGATTTCCGTATCATGAAGAGGCAGTATTGCCGGTTTATATAAAGCAGTCTGACGGCAGTTTTAAGCCGGATAAGCGTATACCGCTGCCGCTTATGATAGGTTCTGACAGGAAGATTTGCTCAAAAGTCGGCTTTTTGGGGGATTCCATTACACAGGGGTGCGGAACCGAAGTCGGTTCATACACTCATTGGGCTGCCAAAATCGCAGATGGTCTTAATGATGATATAAGCGTTTGGAATCTTGGGATCGGTTACGCCAGAGCGTATGATGCGGCATCAAACGGAGGTTGGCTTGAACGAGCTAAACACTGTGATACGGTTAACGTCTGCTTTGGAGTTAATGATATTTTGAGGGGCAGAACAGCTAAGCAGGTTGAAAATGACCTTTATACAATAATTGCTGCCCTCAAGTCTGCCGGCTGTCAGGTAATACTGTTTACCGTTCCTCCGTTCGATATGACAGGAGAAAAAGGTGATATCTGGTATGCCGTTAACGAATCGATACGTACTTGCTTGTGCATCGAAGCGAATGCCGTATTTGATTTTGCCGCAGTGTTGGGAGCATCGGCTCCAAATCAGCACATAGCTCCATACGGCGGCCATCCGAATGCGGAAGGCTGCAGGGTGCTGGCCGGTGCATATCTTAAATCCGATATTGTCAGATTGCTTAGTTACGAAAAACCGAATAATCATTTGCAAAAGCCGTTTTCACACTGAAATAAAAAAAGATTCCGGGGAGTTTGATTTCCCCGGAATTATCAGTTTCAGAAATACAGTCGGTGTATAGCTTCTTTGGCGGCGTAAAAAGCAGGCTTGGGATTGCAGTTTACATCACAAATTCCCCAGTAGCATTCAGCCGGGCAGTTTGCTTTTCCGCAGTGCCAGCAGGTGTGCGCATCAGAAAAACAGAAGATAAAGTTACCTAAAACATGCGGATGTGAAGCAAATATTTCAAGTCCGCGCTTTATGTAGTCAGCCTGAACTTCTTCGTTATGTCCGCCCGGCATTTCATTGCACCATGCTTTATGGAAGCAGACCGGTTCTAAGTTTTCGGTGTTCCCTTCCATATTCATGAGCTGTTCATGCGTAAGAGTTTCCCCGCGGCTGGAATAACCCCATTCATTTACGAGGATCGGAAGACCGAACGCATCCCAGATAGAATCGAGGACACCCGGCCAGTCATCTATGCTGCCTCCCTGCCATGAACCGAAATATTGATCATTTCCGACATAACCGAACGGATG
>JAAZGC010000046.1 GCA_012511425.1 Clostridiales bacterium
ACGGCGCTGGGACCGCATTCTTCTTCGCGGACGTTCATGTCGACGTCGAGGGTGCCGCCTCCGGCGGACTTGTTGCCGTAAAAGATTTCGCTGCCGTCGGGGGTGATAACGTGCAGGTCGAGGTCGTCGGTGGTTTGCCAGCCGAGTGAAACGGTTATCTTGCCCGACTGGGCGCCCATGATCTCGAGCAGCTCATCCATTTCCTGGGTAAGGTCGGCGCCTTCCGATTCGGGGCCGTAGAGATCCTCTCTGTTCTTGCCGAGGATCACTTCACAGATCTTCACGCTGAAGCTGAGATCCGGCGCACCTTCTTCAATCGATTCGGGGTAGCAGAGACTGCTTACCTTGTATCTGCCTTTCCGGCCGGATCTGTATACCGATGCGAATTTTTCGGTTATTTTGCCGTCGGAGCAGGTGATTGTTATGCGGTAGCCTTCGACAAAACCCGCCCTTCCCGCCTCGCTTTTTTCGGGGAGGGTAAAGGTCAGCCGGTTGTTGGCGACTTCGCATTCGACTTTAGGGGGGGCAACTATGTTATACACCTTGTAGCCCGAACTGCCGACACTGCTGAAGAAGCCGCCGTCCGTCTGAATTCCGCCGTCGATCTCGAGCATACATTCGATCGAGTGATCGGAGCGACTTCTTTCTTTGTAAAACCAGCCGTAAAAACATTCTTCATAATTTAGGTCGATGCAAGGCTCAAGCCGCACATCCGGGAGATTTGCGGCAAAGTCGTTGTCGAGACAGACAAGAGGGCGGTATTTTCTGTCCGGACGCCGGAAGTCCGTCTGGTTGAGTATCCGGACGGTGACACAGTAGTCCCGGTTTGTCAGCTCGGCGCGGTTTCTTGAATCAAGATAGAATCCGTAATTCTTGCGGATCGCTGATACTATCTTATCGCGGTTCTGCATGACGAAGCGGTAATACAAGTCGGTCAGCTCCTCCGAGCTTAATCGGTAAGCCATTTTAAGAATATCGGTAATATTGCGGGAGAGAGTTCCGGCGTTGTGATAAGCGGTGAAAAGCGGACTAATATTCCTTTCGGCGCCCTTGTTGTCATGGACGAATTTGAAAAAATGCGCCAGAGGGTAGCCGGTGTCCGCATCATCGCTGTTTCTTACATCGCTTGATACCCACTTGGTTCCGGTTGCTTTGGATTCATCGAGCGGAATTGCGTAATACTCAAAATGGTTGGCATCGCTGAGGTCGGTCGGCGCCGATATCATACCTTTGCTTATCAGCCACGGGTGCGCCAGCATTTCAACCATAACGGCGGTGCCTTCGTCAAAGCGCTTGTTGCCGGTCGTCTGGAATGTGTATTCCCGCTGTACGACATGGACATACTCGTGCAGAAGGGTCGACTGGAACTGGTCGCGGTTGCCGTCTCTGAGCGCAGTCATATTGAGAGACATAAACGCTCTGCCGCCGATAAATCTGGTAAATGTCGCGCCCGCCGCCTGCTCTGTTAATGCGGGCGGAAGATATACGTCGACTGTATAGGTCGGCAATTTGGTTTTTGCCTCATCCCGCATGAATGCATAAGTGTTCTGGCAGCATTCGATGACGGTTTTGATGACATCCATACCCGACAAATTATTTTTTTCGATGTTTCTTATCTTATTTGAAATCTCTTTGAATCGGGCGGTTGCATAGGCTTCTTCATATTTTACCTTAAATATCGCCAGTTCTTTCTGCTCCGGCGTAGCCAGACTGTAATCCTGAACATTTGCATTGTATTTTAGCCAGTTTTTAACTTTTGTGCCTAAGTTTTCGACGGCGGTGTTTTTAACCAGATTGTTAAGCTCTTCCCGTAAAGCCTTTACTTCGTCGCTCGGTTTAAAATCGAGGCGGAATATCTCTTTTTTTGAGCTTCCCGAAGCGGAAGGCTCGAAGACATATATCTTATCTCCGCGAAGGATCGCTTTACCCTGAACAAGCTGTATCGTGTCGCCGACCGCAGCTCCGATACCGACGCCGATACCGATTGCGATAGCTATCCCGACAATACTGTTCTGGCGGGAATCGCAGCTTATGACAGAGCCGTCGAGAGAGCTTGCGTAAATATAACTGTTGCCGGCGTCGTCTATTCTGACAAGCTGAATGTCCTTATAGTATTCCTTCGGTATGCCTGTTTTTTCAAGGTCTATCTCGATTTTGAAGCTGCCGGGGGTATATTCGTCGTCGTCAAGTCCGGCGTCCATCTCCCAGGCGCCTATCAGATATCCCTCGTCATATCCGAGGGAATTCTGCGCCGCGCCGAGCTGATCCTCGGAAAGCTTCTCTGCTTTAAATTCCCGGTCGCGGTCGAGCGCGCCTTCTTTGGCGGATATCCTTACCCCTTCCGCCGGGGTAATGTCGAACGCGCGGCTGTTCCCGCGCATCTCCGGATTTTCCGGAACAACGGTCGCCGATTTCGGGATTCCCGGAGCGCGGAAAGAAAATACGTCCAAAAGAAATCCGGGGCGGATAAAGCCGGCGCATAATATCCCGAGTACCAGCGTCAGCGACAAAAGCACAAAGAATAATCTTTTTCCGGTCATGATTTTACCCTCCTCAAACAGTCGAACGGTCGAAAAAACCGGTCAAAACTTACTCGCCGCCCTCATCCGATTCGGACATGTCCGGCGGGTTCATCATAAGCTCCATCGCGATTCTGTCATAAGCTTTTTTCAGCTCATCCGTGATTGGGAAGGTTTCGAAGCTTTGTCCCTCCCGCTTTGCCACATCTATGTTTTTAGGCGCATATATCGCGAGCAGCGCTATCATGACTGCGCAGGCGCAGATGAGCAGAAAGTTCGGGAAAGCAAAGCCGGATTTTTTCTTCTGTTTGACCGGATAATACGGCTGTCCGTACTGCGCATGGTGCCCCATCTGATAGGCGGGATCTCCGTAAACAGGCTGCTGAGCATACTCGGTCTGCTGAGCATACTCGGTCTGCTGCATCGGCACCGGCTGCTGCTTGAATCCCTGCTGATATATATCCGGGGGTGGAAAATCGCTCTGATATTCTCCCTGCCGGTTTGCACGCATATCGGACGCTCTTATCGGCTGCCGGTTTAAGTTGACGCTCCGGCCGCCCCGGCCTCCTGTCGCAGCCGGTGCTCCGCAGACCATGCAGAATTTCCCTCCCCCGCCTAAAGGAGCGCCGCAGGAGCCGCAGACGACGGAATCGGCGCCGAAGCCGGATTCGGCGGCAAGATTTTGCTTAGGTGCGGGTACGCCGCACCAATGACAGAATTTCCAGTCTTTGTCAAAAGGTTTTCCGCAGTTTACGCAGAAAAGTCCGTCCGGGGCGGCGGGGTTATTTGCGGCGTATGTCTCCTGCGGCAAAGCTCCGCCGATTGCGGCGCCGCAGAAGGCGCAGGATTTCCGGTTATCTCCGGCGGGATTTCCGCAGTTCGGACAAAAATTGGCCATTTTCTCCTCCTTTCCGATATATCGGAATATATGTCGGCGATGTCGGTATTATGTCGAATTGTCGGGTATATGATTTAAAAACGGCTGTGTTATAAGGGGCGGGGAGTTATTCCGCCGGCCGGCCGTGTGGCCCTCGTCCACCGGCATATTATCGGTTTATGTCTATCTTCACTCAGCCGGCGGCCTCGGCGTTTCGGGACCAGATGAGAGGACAAAATCGACCGGCGTTCCGACGGCGACGTCGGCGTTGTAGGTTCTTGACTGGCTCAGAATCGTTCCGCGCGGCTGGTTTGAGCTTTTGTATTTGACGTCTCTCACCCGAAGCCCGAGGGAAACGATGTTCGAGTAGCAGTCGGAGGCGAGCTTGCCGACATAGTTCGGCATCTTGATATATGTAAGGTTCTGCCCCTTGGATACAATAATCTTTACGGTCGAGCCGGCTTCCATCAGCGTTCCGGCTTCCGGCACGGTGGCTATGACATAGCCCTCTATAACCGTGTCGCTGTATTCGGTGACTTCGGTGGTGATTATCCCTAAGGCTTTCAGCTTTATCCCCGCCTTGCGGCTGTCCATGATAGTCAGATCGGGCAGGTGGATTGTCTTCGCGCCGAGCGAAACTACGAGGGTCAGGTCGCATTTCTGCTCTCCGGCCTTGACCTTCCGCCGCTCTCCGGCCTCCGGCTTCTGGCTGATTATCTGATTTTCTGGATATTCGGCGCTGTAAACGTATTCGAGCGTGATGTTGTAGTATGCCGACTGCTCCGTCGCCATGTCAACTCCGTAATTGTCTCCGACGAAATTCGGGATGGTTATCGACTGGGTCTGGCTGTCGCCCAGGCTTTTGGTCAGGCTGTTGAAAATTATGACGGCGCTCGTCAGCACCACGATGAGGAAAGCTGACGCAACGCCCATTATTAACGGCAGCATCGAGCGGCTTTCCCGCTTGCCGGCGGTAATTCCGCGCAGCCTGCCCGTCACCTGCGGACGGCTTACCCCGTATTCGTCGCGGTACTCGCGGAAGATGAACTTCGGGTTGTTCTGGAGCTGGCGGACGAATTTCAGCATCTGGCCGGCCGTCTGGAACCGCCTGTCGGGGTCTTTTTCCATCGCTCCGATGATGATCTGCTCAAGCCCGACCGGAATCTTCGGGTTTATGTCCCTCGGCGGGACGGGGTGGTCGTTTACCTGCATCAGGGCGATCTGAACCGGGCTGTCGCCGACGAAGGGAAGCTGTCCCGTCGCCATTTCATAGAGCATTACGCCCAATGAATAAAGGTCGGAGCGGGTGTCTATCTTCTGCGCCGAGGCCTGTTCCGGGCTGATGTAATAAACGGTTCCGATGGCTTTGTCGGTCATTGTAAGCGTGTCGGCGTTGGGGAGCTTGGCGATTCCGAAGTCGGTGACCTTGATCCTGCCGCTTCTCAGCAGCATTATGTTCTGCGGCTTGATGTCGCGGTGGATTATGTTTTTGGAATGCGCCTGCTCGAGCGCCTTGAGAATCTGCTCGGTGTAGGAGAGCAGCTCTTTCGTCGGCAGCGCGCCGGTCTTGTTCATGTAGCTTTTGAGGGTAATTCCTTCGATAAGCTCCATTACGATATATTTCGGTCCGCGGCCTTCCTTAACCGAGACGTCATATATCTTTACTATATTCGGATGCGAGAGGGAGGCTATCGCCCGGGATTCGTTTACGAAGCGGCTGACCGACAGCGCGTCGTTCTCATACTCCTCCTTGAGCATCTTTACCGCCACTCTGCGGCCGTTATTCAGGTCACGGCTCTCGTAGACGACCGCCATGCCGCCGACGCCGATTATGCGCAGCAGCTTGTAGCGCCTGTCGAGAGTCTGACCCACATATTTGTCATATATGTCCATGATTGTCTACCGTGCGGCTCAGGAGCATTCGATTATCACGGCGGTGATGTTGTCCCCTCCGCCGCCTTCGTTTGCGCTCCGGATAAGCGTCGCCACGCGGTCTTCGAGGTCCGGCGGCTCGAGCGGATCCCGCTTCTTTTTCGCCGAGGAAATCACCGGGGCTTCCTTTGAAGCCGCCGGCAGTACGGCGTTCGCTTCTGCGGGTGCCGCTGCATTTGCCGCAGCAGCGGATTTATGCGGGGTCTTCGTCGCCTTGCCTTCCTCTTTTTTCGCCGTCCGGATGGCTTCTTCCTTTGCGGCGGCTTCTTCGGCGGCGGCAAGCTCAAAGGCGGCCGGATCCGGCAGCGCGGCCGGCACCGCTTCGGGAAGCGCCGAGATATCCGGCATTTCCAATCCGGCGGCGACGGCGGCATTGCTGCTCTGTCCTTCGGCGCCGGCGGCGGCATTGCCGCTCTGTCCTTCGGCGGCGACGGCAGCATTGCCGCTCTGTCCTTCGGCGGCGACGGCAGCATTGCCGCTCTGTCCTTCGGCGCCGGCTTCGTGATCCTCCGGCGGCATATCGATATTAACGACCTGCCCGATGACCTCGCAGCGGAGAATCTCACGCGGGACGTAGTTGGTAAGCCCGTCCGAGCAGAGCAGGATGTATATCGGCTTTGAAGAGTCGCTGTCTTCCCCCTCGCGGCCGCGCTTTGCGGCGGCTTTCGCCCGGCGCTCGTTCATCTCGCGGACGGACGGCGTCGCTTCGCGGGTGTCGGTGAATTCTTCCGGCGCAACGGCGCCCGCCTTCAGCGGCACGGTATATGTGTCGCAGGAGACGGTCTTTTCCCGGCCGATCGACCGGGTGATTATATTCTTATAAGGGCTGACTTCGGCTTCCGCCTGGCTTAAGCGGCCGATGTCGACCAGATACTGGACGTAGCTGTGGTCGTGGGTGACCTGTCTTATCGCACCGCCCTGAACCAGATAGAGCCGTGAGTCGCCGACATTGGCGCAGAAAAGGGTCCCGTCGACGACGAGAGCCGCGACGAGGGTGGTGCCCATTCCGTCGAATTCGGGGCTTGTGCGCGACTTTGCGTAAACGGCGCGGTTGGCCTCCTCCGCTGCCGACTCAAGCAGGGCGGGGTAGTTGACGGAAGGGTAGATAACGGCGGTATTTGCTCCGCTGTCAGACATCGGGATGTCGGCGTTTTCTACGTCCGTCTTTTTGTCGGCCGAGGCTTCCTCCGCCTTGGTTTTCTTGTCGCTCTTGCCTTTTTTCTTCTCGCTCCCGGAAAGATTGCCGAGCAGCGCTCCGTAGGCGGTGAGAGCCGTTTCGACATAGTCGGTGAAGGTGGTAAGCGCGATGGATGAGGCGATGTTGCCGGAGTTGGATCCGCCCATGCCGTCGCAGATGACGGCAAGCACCTCTCCCGTTGCAAGGGTCTTGACCGAAAAGGCGTCCTGATTTACAGAGCGCTTGCGCCCGACGTCGGTTCCTCCGAAATAGCGGATCACTTGATTATTCCTCCCCCGAAAAGGGTATTGATTGCGAAAATTCGTTTCATATCGTTACTCTGTTGATTTATTTTAAGCCGATTTACTGCTTATCTGCCGTTTGATAAATTTAAATTGACCGTTAAGTCTGCTCATCCGAACGCCGAAGCTGTCCGCATGAGGCGTTTATGTCGGCGCCGAGGGTTCTGCGGACGGTCGCGTTTATCCCCATTCGTTCAAGCGTCCGGCGGAATCGCTGAGCTTCTCCGCGTCCTCCGCCCTCGAATTTCCCCTCGACGGGATTTACCGGGATGAGATTGACGTGAAAGGGCGCGCCTTCAAAATATTTCTTCAGCAGCCGGGCGAGGCGAAGCGCGTCGTCTTCGCCGTCGTTTTTTCCCGGAATCAGGGTGTATTCAAAGCTGATCCGCCGCCCCGTCTCATCGAAATATTCGCGGCAGACGCGCATCAGCTTATCAATGCCGTATGCGCGGTTTACTGGCATCAGCCGGCTCCGCGTCTCGTCGTCGGAGGCGTGGAGGGATATCGAGAGGGTGATGTCGTACTTTTCCTGCGAAAGACGGGTGATCTTGTCGCATATCCCGCAGGTCGAGAGGGATATCCGCCGGGCGCTGATATTCAGCCCTTCCGGCGAAGTGACAAGCCCGATGAACCTCACCGAGTTTTCGTAGTTGTCGAGCGGCTCTCCCATCCCCATCATGACGACGCCGCCGATCCGCCCGCCGCAGTCAAGGCTTGCGGCATAGACCTGCCCCAATATCTCCCCGGCGTCGAGGTCTCTCAGCTTTCCGCCGATTGCGGACGCGCAGAAAACGCAGCCCATATTGCAGCCGACCTGCGTGCTGACGCAGAGGGTGCGGCCGTATTTATAGCTCATCAGCGCCGCTTCGACCGTCGCTCCGTCCGGGTATTCAAAGAGATATTTGACGGTTTCGTCGAGCTTCGAGCGGAGCGCCTTTTTTATTTTCGGAACGCCGGTCTCGCAGTCGGCGCCGAGTTTTTTCCGGAAGGCGGCGGGCAGTCCGCTCATCGATTCGATATCCGACGCGCCGTGCATCAGCGCCTCGTATATCTGATCTCCCCGCCAGGGGGATTCGCCGTATGAAGCGGCCAGAATGCGGAGCTCCTGCCGCGTAAGCCCCGCGAGGACCGTTTTTTTCGACAATTTTCCTATCATACCAACTATTATATCACAAATAAGAGATTTTTCAAAGTCAACGATATTAAAAGATAATATTTAACGAACAGGAAACAAATAATTCATCACGAAACGGCAAGCTACCGATAAAAATCCCTGCCGCAGAATAAAAATCCGCCGGAAGCGTTGACTTTTTCGGCGGAGTGGTATATAATTCAACCGGGAGACTTGTTTTAGTTTCAAAAAATATTGACAAAACTGCTTATCGGGAGAAATTACAATGAATTTAAAAGAACTGCATTACAGCATAGCCGACACAGGCTGCCGCCTGCCTTATTCCTACGACCCGTCTCAGCCGTTTGAGCCGCAGCGGGCGCGCGCGGAAAAGAAGTTCCTTGAGCTTCTGGGGATGCCGGAGAAAAAGGGAGAGGTCGGCGTCAAAGTCGAATTTGTAAACGACTCCGACCCGCGGTTCACCGAAACGCGGTTTGCGTTTGAGTCGGAACCGGGATTTTTCGTCCCCTGCCATATGCTCATGCCGAAAGCGGCGTCCGCAAAGTCGCGGGGAGGACTTCTGCCGGTAATGATCTGCATCCAGGGACATTCGACCGGGATGCACATCTCGATAGGGCGCGCTAAGTTCGAAGGAGACGAAGAGACGATAGCCGGCGGCAGAGACTTCGCGATACAGGCGGTAGAGCGCGGCTATCTTGCCATAGCTATGGAGCAGCGGGGACTCGGCGAGCTGCGCCACGGCTCCTGCCTGCTTCCGGCGTCTCAGGCGCTGCTTATCGGCCGCACCCTTTTGGGCGAGCGGATATTTGACGTGTCAAGGCTTATCGACGCGCTGTCGCTGCCTCTCGGAGGCGATTTTGCGTCTGCCGACACCGGCAGGATATATGTTATGGGCAACAGCGGCGGCGGAACTACCTCCTGGCACGCGGCGGCGGTCGAACACCGCCTTGCCGGAGCGATGCCCTCCTGCGCGTTCAACACATACAGAAAATCGATTTTCGCGATGGATCACTGCTTCTGCAACCATATCCCGCGCATCATGGAGTTTATGGAGATGCCCGACCTCGCGATGCTCTCGGCGCCGACGCCGGTCGTGATTGTAGCCGGAAAGAAGGACTCCATCTTCCCGATTGACGGCGTGCTTGAAGGCTTTGATACGGTAAAGCAGATTTACAAAGCCGCCGGCGTTCCCGACGCCTGCGCCCTCGTCGCGGGAGAGGAAGGCCATCAGTTCTACCCGGATATCGCCTGGCCGGTGTTTGATGAGATGACGGGGAATTAATCGGGGGAATTTAAGCTTTTCCGATAAAAATCGCGCCAAAAAAGCCCTTCGTTTTGACGAACGAGGGGCTTAAATTTTTTATATATTCGGTTCGGCGGCTTTTTCCTGCGCCTCTTTCGGTTTCGTATTCATCACCACAACCGCCGCGACTACCAGCAATATCCCTATTACCGAGACTATGTGCATCGGCTCTCCGTTGAACAGCACGCCGCAGACGGCGGCGACTACCGGCTCTATCGAAGCCAGAATCGATGCGTGAGTCGGTTCGACATTTGAAAGTCCGAGGGTATAAAAAGTATATGTGAACGCGCCGGAAACCAGCGCCATCGATACCAGCAGCAGCGCTCTTTTAACTGACAGCTCCGGCCAGCCGCCCCCGATTGCGGCGGCGGGGACCGTTACGGCGGAGGCGCAGATGAAGGTCCAGAGGGTGACGGTAATTCCGCTGTATTTTTTGAGCGCCGCCTTGCCGAAGATGCTGTAAAGACCGTAGGTAAGCCCGGAGAGCAGTCCCAATGCGACGCCGATAAGGTCCAGGCCGCCGGTAAAAAGGCTCGAAAGCCCGGCGGCGCCGTCTTTTGCAATCAAGGGGGCGAGGGAGACGCAGACGCATCCGGCAATCGCGAGCGGGACGGCGGTCAGCTTCCGCGCAGTCAGCGGCTCTTTCCAGATTATCCTCGAAAGCAGCATGATAAAGAGGGGCGCTGTATAAAGCAGCACCGCCGACGGCCCCATGCCGATCCGCCCGATCGCGGCGAAGTACGACCAGCTGAAAAGGGTGAAGCTGACGATTCCGGTTCCGCCGAACATCCAGATATCGCGCGGGTTTATCTTGAAATTCTTCCTGTCGGTGAGGGCGGTCAGAATCGCCATCGCTGCGGCGGTGACACAGGAGCGGACGGCGATTATCTGGCTTAAAGAATACCCCTCCGCGCGCAGGGCGTTGACGAAAAGTCCGGTTACCCCCCACGCTGCGGCGGCGATGATTATCATCAGATATGACGCGGATTTTTTCATATTTATTAATTTGCCGGTATTCGGATAATCTCGGTCGAAATAAGCGTTCTTTTTGAGGTGACGTCTTTATGAGTCAGCTTGCGGGCGTCGGTTTCGGCTTCTCCCGACTGGCTGTCGTAGGGGTCGAGGCGGTCGAAGCGGCAGGCGGGGGAAAAATCCGTCTGAAAGCGCCGGTTGCAGGCGATCCGCCTCGGGTCGGCGTGACCGAAGTAGAATTCGCGCGTCATTTTGCCGCCGGCGGCGTTGGTCGGGTCGCAGAAAAGCCAGCCCCAGGGAGCGCAGTAAAACCGCGCCCAGTCGTGAGAGCTTATCCGGCCGTATTTGCAGGTGTGCCCCGATTCCCAACCGGCGGGAATGCCGGATATCCGGCAGAGGGCGATGAAGAGCAGCGCCTGAACTCCGCAGTCGCCGCGGCCGTTCAGCGCGGCGAATTCGGCGATGCTTTCGATAAGCGAGTAGCTGCGCATATATGAATAGACGCAGTTTTCGAGAATCCAGTCATAGAACTTTTTCGCCGTAATGAGCGGGTTTGCTTCGTTTCCGCGGATCTCGCCGGCGAGCGCGCGAAGATAGGGAGTAAAGCGGATATGCGGCTGCTGCTCCGAAAGGTCGTCTTCGGTTACCGAGCCGTCAAATCCGATGACGGCTTTCGCCGGGTCGAGGTCATGCCAAATCTGGCGGCGGGTAAGGCTGTATTTTACCGAAAATTCAAGTCCCGGCCGATACGGCATATCGAAATAAGCAATTCTCTGCGCGCCGTCCGGCGGGGAGATGACGCCGTCGGCGGAAATCTCTATCTCCGACTGCGTATCCGTCGGTATCGGCAGGGGGAGCCAGGCGCGAATCGGCGTTCCCGGCTCGACGGCGCCGTCTTTTACGGCAAGCTTATGCTCAACCGTGAGTCGCACAGCATAAGAGCCGTTTTCCTTCATCTCGCGGATGGTTCTGTCGGTCTCGTTTTCTCCGCCGCCGTCGGTGTCGGGCTTGCGGGCTTCGGGGGTGTTTATCCGCGCCGAAGCGGGGAAGTCCTCGTGAAACTTCCG
>JAAZGC010000047.1 GCA_012511425.1 Clostridiales bacterium
GCAAATGGATCAACCGCGAGCCCTCGCCGAAGAGCCGCTATAACCTCGAAGAAGTCGACCTCAGCCTGTTCTGAGAATTAATTTTTGCATAAACGGACGGTTTTCCGCAAAGAGAGCCGTCTTTTTTAACGGTATTTTGCAAAAATATGCATTATTCTCTCTTGACACCGGGGCGAATAGATGGTATCATAAATCCGTAAGGGTTTTTTAAGGGATAAGGACAATATTTATAGAGGGAATCGGCTTGACCGGAAAACAGCTTTTATCATTTATTCTCGCGGCAATCCTGCTTATATCGGCGATGACCGCCTGCGGCGGCGAAGGCGACGGCGTACCTGCTCACGCCGCCGACACACAGGAAACAACGACCGCCGAAGAAACGACGCAGTCGGAGCTTGAACAGCACCGGGCGA
Organism: Clostridiales bacterium; assembly: GCA_012511425.1. Lineage (GTDB taxonomy): Bacteria > Bacillota > Clostridia > Oscillospirales > CAG-272 > JAAZGC01. The sequence goes on from JAAZGC010000047.1 coordinate 414, forward strand.
TATCCGACAATCTGCCGGAGACGGATTTCGGCGGTGCCGAATACCGCATTCTCTGCCGCACCGACCGCGCCTATGAGATCGACGCCGAGGAGCAGACGGGCGCCGTCGAAAACGACTCGGTATACGAGCGCAACCGCAAAATCGAGGAACGCTTCAACGTCGTCATCAAATCGATCACCTGCGACGCACCGCACAGCAAGATAATCTCCCCGACCCTCGCCGGCGAATATGCGTATGAACTGACGGCGCATAATGCCTACAATGCGAATGAGCCGATATCCAAAGGCGTCTACACGAACTTTCTCGACATTCCGCATATCGACCTTGAGATGCCGTGGTATAACCGCCTTTCAAACGACTCGGCGACGATAAACGGCCGTCTCTTCGCCGCGACCGGCGACCTTGCGCTGACATCGATGATGTTCACCTACGGCATCTTCTTCAACAAGCGGATCTGCGAAAGCTACGGTTATCCCGACACCGATCTTTACGCGATGGTCAACGACAACAAGTGGACAATCGACAATTTCATCGGGATAGTTTCGGCCATATACGAAGATATCAACGGCAACGGCGAGACGGATGATTCCGATCTTTACGGTTTCGGGGAATTCCCCTGCGACCCGGCGGACGTCTGGCTCACCTCTTTCGGGCAGACGCTGACCGGCCGCGACAATGAAGGGAAGATCATCGTCACGATTATGACGGAAAAAACTCAGTCGGCGCTTGAAAAGATAGTCACGATGCTTTACAGCACCCCCGGCGTCCGCGCCTATACCGAACAATGGCTCGAAAGGCAGCAGTTCTCCGCCGGGCTGATGGCGTTTGCTCCTCTGGCTTTCGAAAACTGCTTCAACACCTGCCGCGCAATGAGCGACAGCTACGGCATCCTGCCGAACCCTAAGTGGGACGAACAGCAGGAAAAATACCTGACGCAGGCGTTCGACGAATATTCTGTCTTCGGAGTTCCGATCTCCGTCCCGCAGGACAAGCTCGACCTCGTCGGAGTGATATTTGAAGCGCTGTCCGCCGAATCGTATAAGACCGTCTACCCGGCGTACTACGATGTGGCGCTAAAGGGCAAGTATTCGGAAGACGCGGACACCGCAAAGATGGTCGACCTTATCATGGACGGCCGCATCTTCGACTTCTCCTACCAGTTCGGAATCGCCCATTTCAAGCGCCTGCCCTACTGGTTCCGCGATCTCGTCGTGGCGAGAAGCACCGACTTTGCATCATATTACGAGAAAAACATCAGCTCGGTCGAAACGGGGCTTGAGAAATTATACAAGATTTATGAGTAAAAAACCAGTGCGCGATTCAATGAATGACATCAATTCGCTTCAAATACGGCTGATGACGGCGGAGGACAAGCCTCTCGCGGAGGAGTTTTTCGCCCAGATGAGCGATATAAGCGCCGGTTTTTTCAATATGCAGCGGGGAAATGAGCTGCGCACATACGACTTCTGCGACGGCAGGCTCTCCGACCATGAATTCTGGATAGCATCCGGCCGGGAGGAAAACGGGCGGGAATTTATCGCCGGCATTGTTTTTGTCTGGGAACGCGAATCAATGCTGCCCTGGCTCGGCGTCGCCGTAGCGGAGAGGCTGCAGGGGCGGCATCTCGGAGAAAGGCTCGTCCGGACGGTGATTGACTGGTGCCTCGGCACCGGCCGCGGCGGAATACTGCTCACTACTCACAAAAACAACATCCGGGGGCAAAAGCTTTATGAGCGCTGCGGCTTTGAGCGTCACGGCGTCTGGCACAACGATGAATTTTTATATATTTTGCGATTTAAGTGTGAAACTAAGATAAAATATAGCTGAACTCCGAATCTCGGTTTGTTGTATAATTTATATAAAAAAGGACGATCGCTCGTCCTTTTTTTGTCGGGAAACAATTTCTTTACGCAAATCCTCTCCGGGCAGCAAAAAAGGGGAATCCTTTTCAAACGAAAGGATTCCCCGAAAAATCGCGGTTTAGGTCTTCGATTATCTTCTCTTCTTTATAACCGCGGCGCCGATAACAGCGGCGGCAGAAGCAAGCAGAACAATTATCGCAGCGGTATCGCCGGTCTGCGCTGCGGGGGTTGCGGCTGCCGGAGCGGCGGCTGCTGCCGGAGCTTCTTCGGCAACAGGCGCGGGCGCTTCCTCAACAGGGGCTTCGGTTTCCGGAGCCGGGACAAATCCTGCGGGAGCGTCTGTCAAGGTATAGGTGTCGGTCTCATCGAAGTCGAACCAGCCGCCCTTGGTGATAAGCGACTGTTCGCCGCCGTTCATCTCCATGACGACGCAGGAGATGCGCAGCTGCTGCCCCGAAACGCCCTTGATCTCGTCGGTAAAGCCGTTCTTGTAGATGGTGGCGAATACCGACCACGGAATATAGCCTTCAACGGTGTAGGCAGAGTCGTTCTGGAAGGTGGAGGCGATCTTCGCGCCGTGGGTTTCGTTGGCGATCTGGTCGACGATGTTGAAATGCTCGTAGATATCCGGGGAGCCGTTGTCGGTCTTCGGATGCACGGTGAAGAAGAGGTGGGTTTCGCCCACGCCGGCTTCGCCGCCGGTCGGACCGAAGACGCCGAACTGAACGCCGTCGCCCGAGTTGAGCGCGTCGCCGTAAGGCGGAGCTGAGTCGGGAACTGATTTGTCGGCAACGCTGATGAGGAAATAAAGGTTGCTCTCATCCCACATGAATCGGAAAACCGAGCCTTCGCCCAAAGCGTTGTTCGCATCGGCGACATAGTTGAGGTCGGCGAGCGGCATCATCTCGACCGCGAGGGCATTGTCCCATTCGCCGTCGCCCGCGGCGCCGTCGACGACGGGCGGGGTGACCGCCTTCGGGATGTCATACTTAACCGGGTCATAAGCGAACGCCGCCGCTCCCAAAAGCGAGAGGAGCAGAAGCGCCGTTACGGCAAGCGAAAGAATTCTTTTCATTGCATTAGTCTCCTTTATTATTTTATTACGTTATGATATGATAACACAATTTTCGCGGATTGTCAAGAGAAAATTCGCGAAAACCGGGGAATTTATGCGGGGTAATTGAAATCAGGCTTTCCCGGCGACGGATTTTAGATATCAAACCTGTCTGAAAACTCACCCGTTCTCTGCGGCGTCGAGGCTTGTGTAAAACTTATCGAGGGTTTTGTTTGCGACCTTTTCGTTTTTATCATACCAGGACGCAAAGTCGGCGCTCTTATTTTCGAGAGCGAGGCGCGGCAGGCAGAAGAAAAGATCGCTGAATCCGGCGTCAAAGCCGAAATAGTTCCCGCCGACTTCGTAGCAGATGGTGTCGAAAAGCAGGTCCATCATCTTTGCGGCGTCTTCGTCGCGGGCGAGTTTTCCGGTGAGGATGTCGCCGTAGTAGGTCGGGATGACTTCGTCCTTGCTGTAATAGGCGAGCAGCTCGATGACGGCGCCGGTCATTTCCTTATTAACAACCGTCGTCGGCACGCACATAAGGCCGCCCCAGTCGAGCGAGCGATATTCCGCCTGCGCCTCTTCGTATTTCGGGTAAGGAAGAATGCCGAATTCAACTTCGTAACCCCGCATAAACTCCGCCTGCGTAATTGCGCCCAGATTGAACAGAACGCGGTCGGTGTTCATCGTGAAATCCGACTCTTCCTCATATACCTTGCAGAGATAAATTGCGTTTTCCGCCCCGAGCCGATAAAATCTTTCGACGATATCCACCATCTTCGGGGTGTTCATCGCAACGGAAACCCGGCCTTCGTCGTTCTTTTCGGTTATAAATTGATTTGAGCCGGTAACAAAGCTGATGTATTTCGATATCTCGTTCGCGGTTATTCCGACCTGATCATTTACGTCAAGAACGCCGTCGCCGTTGATGTCATCAACCACGGCGCCCGCCATGTCGATGAACCGGTCAAGCGTCCATTTTCCGTCGTAAACCAGCTGATAGGGGTTGTCAAGACCGTAATTCTCGACCATGCCCTTGTTGAAGAAGATGACGTACGGACAGGGGATCATCGTGTCGTTTACGCAGAAATGGGTGTTTTTGCCGAGCCGCAGCACATCCATCTGCTTTTTGTTCCACCAGTCGGAATCAAGGCTGATATACGGCAGATTGTCGACATTGAAAAGATATCCGCCGCTTGAAAGCTGGGAAACACCGTAGATGCAGTGCAGAAAGACCTGCTGATATGCGTCCTCGCCGGCGCTTACCGTTTTTATGAGCGCCGGGGGCAGCGTGTCTTCCCGCCCGACATTGAAGGAAGTGATCACAACGTTGAGCTCCTCCTCGACCCGGATCTTGCGCAGGTAAATGGCGTCGTTCATAACGTCGCCGTTCTCTTCGTCGGCGAAGAAATAATGGCGGTAGCCCTGCCATTCGGGATGGAGCTGCTTAAACTCGGCGCCGCCGAAATCAAGTCCCTCTCCGACGCCGGAAGGAGCGCGCGTCGTTTCGGCGTCTGCCGCCCCGCCGTCCGCGGCGTTTTCCTGCGCCGCCTGTGTATCTGAATCCGGCGCGCCTCCCGCGTCTTTGCCGCATGAGTAAAGAACGGAAAGCAGCATGACCGCCGCGAGTATTAAAACGGCAATATCGGAAAATTTCATTTCAACAATCCTCCCGAAAACAATAAATCCTGTCATGCCGGCTGATTGCTTCCGGCATTTTCATTTCCGTATATTCATATTATCAAATCATAAAGCAAAAATCAACGGATTGAGGAATATTTATATATTATTAATGCGATTCACAAATAATCGCCGCGGATGTTCCAGCGGCAGACTTGAAATTCACTTGTAGGGCAGGGGATTAATATCTTATTTTTCCCGAAGCATAAGCAGGAGCGCCGGCATGTGCATATAAGAGCCTTCGAGACGGCAAAGCGTTTCCCCGTCTTCATCTTCTTTGACCGTAATCGGTATCCGCAACAAGGCCTTTTCGGTTTCGTCATCCGTCAGTTTCGACTTCGCGGCGATTTCGGCGATACTTGCGTAAATATCAAAATCGGCGACGGTAAGCTCATACAGCGCGTATAACACCTTTAAAACATTCTTGTCGCAGAGCCTTTCAATCGAAAGATAAATATCCCGCAGCTGCGACGGCGTCGGCGAGCGGTATGACGCGCCGTCGGCGATAAACACGGCGTTTCCGGCGTGAACGGTATTCCCCTCCGTCTCGGAGCAGGCGGAAAAGCCCCATTTGTAGCCGTCCTCCTTAAGTCCGAAATTCTTGTCGGTATCCCAGGGTATATAGCTTTTATACCCTCTGGAGCAGGCCGCTTCGTGCAGCAGCACAGACAGGCGGAAAGCGCTGCGGAACGCGGTTTCGGCGGGACTGTCCGCAAAAAGCTGCTTTATCTTCAGATATACGTTTTCAAAGGAATCCGCCGCCTTATATCCCATCAGCTCGTCAATCGAAACCCCGAAATATCCGGCGATGTCCGGCAAAAGCTGGATATCCGGGCAGCACTGCCCCGACTCCCATTTGCTGACCGCCTGATTTGTCACCCCGAGAGCCTGCGCAAGCTCCTCCTGAGTAATGCCTTTTCCTTTGCGCAGAAAGGTAATCTGCTCGTTGAGCCTAAAGCTGTTCATATAAAACCTCCGTTGTTATTTCATCGGCTTACGCTTTCATTATACGGCATTGACGGGGAGAAATCAATGACGCTTTAGTTTGAAGCAATGCCAAATCTTCCAACCATATGTTGGATTATTTTTCAAAAGCAAAACCGCCCGACGATGCGGGCGGCATACTTACAAGGTTTTTCGGAAATCAAAGATTGTGCTTCTTGATCATTTCCTTGAGAAAGTCAACTGCGAGTTTGATATCGGCTTCGGGGGTGTCGCCGGCTTCGCGCTCGACGGTAAGGAAGCCGTTGAATCCGGTTTCCTTGAGGGCGGGCAGGTAGAGGTCGAAGTTTACGTCGCCCTGTCCGAGCGGCAGCTCGATATATCCGCCGTCGGGGAGCATTTTGCCGTCTTTTGCGTGGGTGTGAACGATATAGCGGCCGAGGTTCTTAACGGCTTTTTCCGGGCGCTCGCCCATGCACATGACGAGGTTCGCCGGGTCGAAGTTGACTCTGACGCCGCCTGCGCCGAGCGAATCGAGGAAGTCGGCAAGCAGAGATGAAACCTCGGGACCTGTCTCGACTGCGAAAGCCGCGCCTACCGAGTCGGCGTAAAGCGCCAGCTCGCGGCAGGATTTGCGCATCAGCTCTTTCTTCGCGCACTCTTCGGGCGGAACGACGCCGATGTGGGTGGTGACGACATTGGTTCCCCATTCGAGGGCAAGGTCGACTACCCGCTTTGACTTCTCGATGATGTCGGCGTCGGTGTCGGGATTGCCGAAGCCGTGGCCGAAGTCGCCGCAGAGCGCGGAGAAGACGAGGCCGTTCGAATTCATGATATCCATGACTTCGCGCTTCTGATCCTTTGTCCAGTTGATCTCACCGCTGACGGCATACTTCTGTATGCCCTCGGCGCCGAGTCCGGCTGCGATTTCAATGCTCTCGCGGAAGGGTTTGCGGAAGGATTCCGCCATTACTCCTATTTTCATGCTGTGTTCTCCTTTATGTTAAAAAAAGATTGACTGGGTTTGGGGGTATTAAATCAGCAGCCGGATAACGTTTCTTTCGGTTTTGTTCAAACCGACATTCATACCGACATTTCCGTCATCCATGTCGGAAAGAACTTCTGAATCAAAATTTTCGTACAATCAAGTACCTTTTTGCGGGATTAAACGCGGGACTTATTCAACGACAAGTCATCCCAACCTTCCCGCTCGCTCATATATTTTGCAATCTCATCTCCGGTCAGTTTCCGCACCTGCGTATCCGGATACTCTTTGTATTCATCGGCTCGGAAAACCGGCGTCGGCTGCCTGCATATTTTGTCCTTGTTCTTTTTCAGGAAAAGCTCTAAATCCTCTTTATCGGCAAAGATTTTATATGACAGCCTCCCCTTGCCGCTTTCGATCTCATATATGCCGCAGGGCTTTTTCGCCGTATAATCGGCCGTCCGCAGATATAACTTCGCAATTTCAAGCGATTTGAAGGGAAAATTCCATCTTTGAAGTCGGGTTTTAGGGTCGCGTTCGATACAGATGCAACGCCCGCAGCTCCCGCAGATATATTGAGTGTGGTTTATAAGACAATCAAGCGGATTCAAAAGGGAGTTATTCGGTTTTTCGCTCTTGTTTCCGCCCGCAATGGGGGCAATATTCGCCGCCGATGAATATTTTCGCTCCGATAATCAGAATTGAAATTATCAGGATAACGGATGCAATGATTGAAATCCAAAATATGATTTTTTTCATTTTTAACCCGATTATTCCGTTTCATACGATTGAGATGCGCCGACTGCATTTCCGCCAGCCGCCGTTTTTCTTCGACGGCGTATTCAGCTCCGTTTCCGACATCGACGCGATGAGTTCATTTAGTTTTTCAAAATTCATATGCGCGGCGGTCAGAAGATCCGTTTTTGACGTCGGTCTTGCCATAAAAACCTTATTATTCGTTTTTATCGGGTCGAAATTTCGGATTGCTGTCTGTGTTTCAGCCGTCGGAGGGTTCTTTTTCGGCTTCTGTTTCGCTTTCCGCCTTCCCCGTCACCCTCCCCAGCAGCTCAAAGCTGTTCTTGAGGAAGTTCACCAGCTCATCCGACGAAAGCTGTCTCTGGGAAAGCAGCGCTAAGGTATACATCTGCGACGCGATGGTTTCGTCGAGCGTCTCTCCGAGCTTCTTTATCAGCGGCGAGTTGGTGTTGACGACAAGCGTTGACGACGCGGTTGAGGGAAGCTCATAGTCTTCGCCGCCCGACATCCGGTACATCCGCATCATCTCGTCCATTCTGCGGCCGCCCTCGTCGACGTTGAGCAGCAGCGGGGTGCCCTCGTCGCGCAGCGGCTCATACTTGACTTCAAGCTTGTCGTTGCCGCAGACTTTGCGGAAAAGGGAAGTCAGCGCTTCGTTGTCGTATTCCTCGCCCTCGGCTTTAAGAGCGCCGGCGACGTCGGCGTCGACGCGGAGGAACTTGATTTTCAGCTCCTGCTCAAGGACGTTTATAAACTGGGTGTCGATGAATTTATCAAAATCGACTACATCGATATCCTGGGCGCGGTACATCGCGACATAGGCGGCGTGAGCCTGCGGGGAGGTGGTGTAGTAGACGGTGTTTTCCTGCTTTTCCTTTGCCTTTTCAAGGTATTCGGAAACGGTGACGTATTTATCGGTCTTTTTGCCGTCGGTAAGTCCGAGGAGGACGATATCCTTCACCCGCTCGTAAAACTTGCGGTCGCGCAGGCAGCCGTATTCAATGAATATCTTCATATCCGGCCAGAGCTTCTCGAAATTCTCGCGGTCGTCGCGGAACATCTGGGAAAGCTTGTCGGTGATTTTTTTTGTTA